>JAZGDE010000061.1:0-3065 GCA_036477295.1 Bacteroidota bacterium
TTCCTCTAGCTTGGAGTGCAAGGGCAATATCGTCAGCCAGACTCACAATCTTGCTCACTTTCACGTCAGAAGCAGGCACCAACTCGTAGAGCGTCACGACAGGACCGGGAGTCACACTCACGCTTTCAACCTCGATACCGAAGTGCGAGAGCTTCTGTCTGAGAAGGTCCGCGTTAGCCTTGAGTTCCTGATCCTCCACATGTCCTGATTGACGCGGAAGGTCAAGGAGATCAACGGAAGGGAAGACATAATCGATCTCCATCTCGGAGCCAGGTTCGATCGGCCGCAACGGTGCGACCCGATCTTCTCCGGCATCCGACGTTTCTTCCTCGAGTCGCTCCCGATGTCTGAACGATACAGGTTCCGAGATGGAAGGAGGAACTTTATGTTCACTTACCACATCGGTTTCTTTCGACGACCGTTCCGTTTCGGACCTTCCGCCAGAAAACAGCCCGGACTCCCTCGACGCCAGACTCCTCCCGGACCTTCTTTGAGATTCGGAGGGCTGTTCTGGCTTCATGATCGTAACTTCAGCCATCCCTTTCGCCCTTCGCCATCGACCGACATCCCCTTTGGGACGACCCGCGGAGCTCCATCTCCGAATCTGATCCGGAAACCATGCTGCAAAAACACTCAATCCAGTCCGGAGTCGCCCGAACGTTCTCTTCAAATCGATCCGGGTTACTACCAGAAGGGTGATAAGCAATGCAGTCAGAAGAGCGATCGCCGCCCCCGCCTTGCCGAGCATACTCGTGAGCATACTCGCGACAAAATCACCGATTGTGCCGCTCCAAGATGTCCCAATGCCTGCATCGGGGAAGACGAAACGCATGACCCCTATCGAGGATGAGACCAGGAGAACGATAAGGAGCACGTAGCTCGTGAACAAGGCCAGCCGGCGATGACCCCGGCCACGGATGATCGTCCATCCCCAAGCGAAGAGCAACAAGGGGACAACGACGACACTGTAGCCGAAACCACCGTTGATGAGAACGTTCGATATGATCGCTCCGAGTAGTCCAAGCCAGTTCTGAGTCTCTCCAGCTTTTTGTCTGATGAGCTCATCTCCCGTAATGAGCTGGTAGAGCTCGGAAAAACGTATATCGGCGCTTGCTTCGTCCTCTGGCGAGTACGATATGATACTCAAGAAACTCAGCAATGCTATCACGATCAGCAGGATTGCGACGATTTGCTTGTTGCGTTCGGATGAACCGCGCACCACCTTCATCTCCTTCGGAAAATCATAGTCCATGGCTCAACATCCCGACTCGACCGCGTCGGAGCACCACGACGCGGGCGGAGTTCCGTGGTTTCTTTTTCGTTCTAGTTACTCCCCCTGATCAACCGAATAGCGTTTCCTTCGAGAGTCGGAAGTACAGGCACCGTGTCTACTCCCGAACACAGTTTGATATCGTCTTGAAGACCGAGACTCACCAGGTATCGTCCGTGCTCAGAGCCCTGTAGTGTTCTCAAAATGTTCTTCCCATGACTCCTGTACAACGTTCGTGCCATCACAGTTGAGTCGGTTAACTCAATGTCCTTTACTTTCTCGAGGAGTTTCGAGACGATCATCCCACCGCAAAGGGTGTCCTCGAGTGAGAATCCATTCGTCAACCGGCCTGCGCAGAGTAGCACGATCGGTCCTTCACCATCGATAAGAAAATCGACGACGCGAGAGATATTGACGAATGCTCCCAGCACGGCTCTCTTCGCATACCTCGCCTTCAAGATCGCCTGTGAACCATTTTCACTGGTGAATATGATGGATTTCCCATTGACCACTTGCTCGGAGTATTCACCGGGGGAATTGCCAAGATCAAACCCTTCAATCGTTTTCGCATTTCTTTCACCGCCCAACAACGTGACATCCACGAATAAGTTGTTCCCGAGCTTCACGGCAGACTCTACACTGGCAGCCGGAATGATCTCTTTCGCACCGTTCTGAAGAGCCGTAGCGATCGTCGTTCCAGCCCGCAGCACATCGATCACAACGACAATACGGTCGCGGAGTTGTAGTTCGTCTGTCTGCGATGCATTAAAGTATAGGTCGACTATCACAAACTGAAAGATTATTTCTTGAGAATTGGCAATGCAGCAACATTCGCAAGCACATCGCGATTTCGTATCCGAATCCCGACGGGCGTTCTAGGCTGTGCGTGATCGGTCGCAACGTATCCCAATCCGATCCCTTTTTCGAGAGAAGGAGAGAACGTTCCGCTTGTTACACGACCTATGTCCTTCCCGTCCAAGACTATTTCGCAGCCATGGCGAGGTAACGCTTTCACTCCCCCGTTAGACTCGGCCATCGTTAATCCGGTTAGTTTCCGGTTCAAACCTTCTTGCTTGACCTTCAACAAAGCCTCCCGGCCAACAAAATCCCCTTTTTCAAACTTCGTAATCCACCCCAAACCCGCTTCGAGAGGATGCGTAGTGCTGTCAATATCGCTTCCGTAGAGACAGTACCCCATCTCAAGACGCAGGGTATTCCGCGCTCCGAGGCCAACTGGACCAATTCCGAACTCTTCTCCTGCATCCATTACTCTCTCCCAGACACTCCGAGCCATGGAGGAGTCCCCACGGAGGTACATTTCAAATCCCAGCTCACCCGTGTACCCGGTTCGCGAGATGACCATTTGAAAACCGGCAACAGTTCCATGCAATAGTCCATAGTACTTTAGCTGAGCGAGGTCCAAGTCGGTCAGCTTCTGCAGCGTCTCGAGCGACTTCGGTCCTTGAACCGCAAGCAAAGAAACCTCATCACTGATATCGATGAGATCTACGCCCCCGGATACATGTTCCTCCAACCACCGGAAGTCTTTTTCTATGTTTGCAGCATTCACAACCATCATGTAACATTCACCGAGATTGTAGACGATCAGGTCATCGACTATGCCTCCGTCTTCATAACACATCGCCGAATACTGTGCTCTCCCGGTCGAAAGCTTAGATACATCGTTGATGGTCATTTTCTGGAGAAAGGAAACGGCATTCTTCCCGCGGACCTCGAATTCACCCATGTGTGAGACGTCGAACACTCCGACTGAGCTGCGAACACGCCGATGTTC
>JAZGDE010000062.1:0-4449 GCA_036477295.1 Bacteroidota bacterium
CCCCACCCGTTGGTCCAGCCATGTCAAAGAGAAATTTCCAGACGAGCAGCGTGGTGAAGAGCAACATCGCTCCGCTGGCGATGAACGAAGCACGGATGCCAAGGTGGGCAGCGATGTACCCACCAGATACCGGTCCGACAATGTTGGCAAGAATGTAGAAGCTCGATGCGATACCCATGATCGCACCGCGGCGATCTCCCTCTGTGTGTTTGCTGATAAAAGAGAACAGGGGAGGAATGATTCCGCCCAGACACAACCCAAGGGCCGCCCGGAGCGGTATGAGTACAAGAGCGTGAAATGCAGCTGCATGAGCTATGTATGTCACTCCAGCGATGGAGCAAGCAACGAGGAGGTTTCTCCGATACCCCACTCGGTCGTTTCGCTTGCCCCACCATGGAGCCGATAAGACGGTGAAGACACCGGCGATCGAAAAGATCACTCCGGTGATCGTCGCGAGATAATCCTTGCTCACCTCAAGCAACTCGACGAAGAGCGCAAAGATCGGTTGAACCATTCCGATAGCCATCTGGGCACAGACAATGAGGATGAGTGCAAGCCGGATGTTCGGTGCTGCCAATGCGTACGTGTAGTTGTCGATAAGTCGATACCGTTGCGGCTGATCTTCATCCGTCCGGACTTCCTTCACTCCCTTGATGACAAAAATACCGTTGATCACGAACATCGCAGCCACGATAAAAAAAATCGGACGGAACCCAAAGGCGTCTGCGAGGGTTCCTCCGACCATCGGTCCGACCATGGTCCCCGCAGCCGTTGCCGTTTGGAGCACGCCGATGGCGTATCCGGTCCGGTCCTTTGGCGTCGTGGCTGAGGTAAGCGCGAGTGCCGCCGCGATAAATCCGCTGACGCTTCCCTGCAACACCCGAAAGAAGAACAGCTGCTCGACATTCTGGGAGAGTCCGATGAGGACTTGGGAAGCTGCCAATCCATACGTCGCGCGAACGACCATCAGCTTACGACCGTAACGGTCTCCAAGCCATCCCCAGATCGGCACCATGAAAAACGAGATGATGAACGGCCCTGCAAACGCGAGTCCGCTCCAACGGGCGAGTTCGTCCTCATTCGTTACACCCAATTCTCTGATGAAGAAGGGGAGGAACGGCACGATGAAACTCATCCCCAACATGGAGATGAACTGCGTTGACCAGAGGATGTAGAGGTTTTTTCGCCAGGGTTCCATATTCGTCAGATTTGAGGACTTTGCCCATATTTGCTGGGGAGGGCACATTCCGTAGGATATCGTCCTCCGAGACGTGCCGATTGCCGACCTATTCAGGTCTGGATGCTAACCTTGTGGTCGGGACAATCCACCAGACTTGCTCGAAAGTATCCTTTGGACAGCGTAGACCTGGCAGCACGAAAGGCTCTTCCTAATTCAGGTCTGTAAACTTCAATGCGGGATTTGGGCTGCAGTGCGATAACGCTTGGCGGTTCGGTATTAGGGCTACTCGGGCTGTTTCCATTCGCGATAAAGCGGCAGCAGACTTCTCGTTCCTTCCGTTGAAGTCGCGAGGCGAGTCTTGAAATAGAAGGATTTCGTGCTCTTGGGCCAGAAAATCAGCGGCATATTCTCGCCAGCGTACGTCCCCCGTTGGTTTCGACCAATTCTTCGCCGTCAAACTCACCACTAACGAAGTAACACATGTATGGGCTATCCTGGTCGTAACGGTAGAGCTTCACAGCATCGAGTCCCTCAAACGTAAACGTGATTACCCCAACCAGGAGACCATCTTTTTCGTAGAGAGTTTTCTGGATGTTCTTGAACGCGGGATTCTCCGTCTCGAGTTGTCTGCCTTCGTAGTCATCCGAGATCAGTGCCATGAAGTCGTCCTCGGTCACGTCTGTCGTGTCCTCGTCCGTTGATCGGACGTTCGTGAATGTGATGGAACCCGACCCACTGTTCCCACCGGTCAGCGTGAATCGGTACTCTTTGAGTTCGACAAACAAACACCCCGTGGTGAGAGCCATGCAGAGAAGTGCAAACGCGGAAAAAAAGGAATTGAATCTTCATGATGAATTCGACCGTTGTTAAAAATATAGAACAATCTGCTTTGAAATGCAACAGACTTCACCCTCGTAGGTACGGAGTGTTCGGTTCCTTGATTCTTTAGGAGGGATATGGTATCTTCTCTCGGCTCCGCATTGAGTTTCCTGCAGAGATCACCGATTTCCCATGGAGATTATCGAGTACCAGTCGTGCCACAAAGGGGAATGGGATACGTTCGTTCGCGAATCGAATAACGGCACGATGTTTCACCTGATGCAGTTTCTCGAATACCACCCGCCGGGCCGCTTTCCCTTCCAACACTTGCTGTTCAGAGAGAATGACGAGATCATTGCCGTTTTACCGGGTGGTTTGTGGGAGAACGGGACGTACGAGTCTCCCGTAGGTGGCAGCTATGGCTCCTTCGTTGCGAAGGACATCAACGTCGAGTCCGCTTTGAAGGTCGTCGACGCATTCGAGAGTTACTGTCGTGGAAAAAGTATTCGGGAAGTATTTCTGACTCCCGCGCCGTTCATCTACCAGAAAATTTTTTCTCAAAATCTTGATTTTGTGCTCATGTACCGTGGATTTAACTATCAGCGTCATTACATCTCGCATGCGATCAAGTTGGACCGTCGAAGTGATCTGCTTGCTTCCTTTCAGAGCACCGCACGCCGGAATGTGCGTAAAACGATGAGAGAGCCCGAGGTCACTGTCGATATCAGTGATGATTATGCGGCATTCTATCCCATTCTCGCGGAGAACAAAAAAAAGTTTAACGCAAAGCCGACACACTCCTATGAGGATCTGCTCCGACTGAAGAAACTGCTGCCAGAGAACCTGGTTCTCCTTCTTCTTAAAGTGAACGGGAGGCCTGTCGCCGGATCGCTGATGTTCCTCTGCAACCCGAAGGTGGCCCTCTGTTTTTACAACATGCTCTGTTACGAGTACGAGGAGTACAAGCCGGTCTACCGCCTCATGTACGAAGTGGTGAAGTGGGCAACAGAGAAGGGGTTCGAGTGGTTTGACATCGGCGTTTCCCAGGACATACATGCTGAGAATCCCATGACGCCGAGTCTTAACCTTATCTATTTCAAGGAGAAGTTTAACTCGAGGGGATTGCTTCGCAGCACGTTCTACAAGAAGATCCAGTAGAGGAGTCTCCGTCCAGGACCGATGAAAGCGTCTATTTGCTTCATGGAAATCGGTGATGTTCGATACGACGGACGGAGTCTCAACCTGGCCAGCTCTCTGTGTCGAGCTGGGTATGCCGTTCGGTTCCTGATGACGGGAGAGAGAAACTTGAAGGGGAAACTCGACGGAATCGAACTCATCCAGCTCGGGCTGAGGCCGTGGTTCTGGTCGAAGCTTGTTTTTCTTCAATACTTTCTTAAGGCGTTTCCTGCGGCGTTCCGCGCGCACGCCGACCTGTATGTAGCCTCCGATCTTTTCTCTCTTCCAGTTGCCTATCTTGCCGCTCGGCTTCGGAAAGCAAGATTGATGTACGATGCGAGGGAATTCTATTTTGCCATCGCCGCACTGCACCGAAGACCTCTCACGCAGAATCTATGGAGTTTGGTCGAGCGGTTCTTCATCAAAAGAGTTGATGGGATCATGGTAGCAGGAGAGGAGGACGCAAAGATCCTTTCAGAAAGGTATGGGATCCCGCAACCGACAGCGATCTTGAATCACCCGCCGTACCAAGTCTCGGAGGGTCGATCCGACCTTCTGCGGGAGAAGCTCGGAATTCCCCCAGATAAGAAGATTCTCCTCTACCAGGGAGGGTTGCAATCGGGACGGGGACTGTTCCTGATTCTGGAGGTTGTGCGACATCTTGCTGATTCGGTCGCTGTGTTCCTCGGTGATGGCCATCTCAAAAAGGAGCTTCGCGAGAAAATTGCGGCCCTGGGGTTAGTGGGACGAGCGTTTGTTCTTGATCGTGTCGAGTATCCGAAGCTGTTGGAATACACGCGATCGGCTGACCTCGGCCTCGCGTTGATTGAGGACTATGGACTCAGCTATCGATACGCAAGACCGAACAAGCTCTTCGAGTACATCATGGCAGGTGTACCGGTCGTGGTGACGAATTTTCCCGTCATGAGACAGATCGTCGAGACGCACAAGGTTGGGGAGGCGGTGGACCTCAACGATCCGACGGAGGTTGCTCGGGTGATTGGACGAACACTGAGCGACACAGGTCGGTACAAACGCCTCGTGGAAAACTGTCGGCGCGCCGCGCAAATTTTCCAGTGGGAGAATGAGGAACCGAAATTGTTAGAGTTGGTTCAGAAGGTCCTCCCGAAGGTCCGAGGGACTCCTTCGGAGGATGACTTCGTCACCAAGTCCGGGGTGAAGGAATGACGCATTCCAGGCAAGCAACTGCAGGAGGTGTTCGATCCGCACCACAACTTCTGGGCAAAGAGAGGCCGCGACTGCTGCAGAGTCCA
>JAZGDE010000063.1:0-6131 GCA_036477295.1 Bacteroidota bacterium
CGAGCTATCAATGATGAAGCAGGAACGCAGCCCGTTGTGGTGGCCGGTTCCGGCCCTGATAACATCATCGTGAGCTATTCGAGTCGGTCGCTTAATGGAACTCGTCTTCAATTCGATGTCAAGACGGATTCGCCGTCTATCTATCCATTCGATCTGGTTGACTATGAAGAAACGGGCTGGAACATTTTGGGTGAAGCGGTTGAAGGTCCAAGAAAAGGAGAACAACTGCGACCAATCATGTCCTACAATGCGTATTGGTTTGGTTGGGGCTCAATCTTTCCGAACCTCCCGATCTACGGATGATAAGTGAGTTGGTCGGTCACCCTTTTTTCGTGAGTCCCGTCCCGACAATGTCGGGACGGGACTTTTTTGTTTTCTTGATTCCCAGGGGAAAAACCATAACTTAGATTTCACGGGACTTTGTCAGAGGCAGGTATGAAAGAGGGGTTCCTCATCGGTATCGACGGCGGAGGTACGAAAACGAAAGGTGCCATTACCGATCTCCCAGGATCTATCCTTTCGGAGAAACAGACTGGCTCGACGAACGTTCATATCGTTGGTTACGAAGTCGCCGCCAGAAGGCTCTGGAATTTGATTCGTGAGCTTGCCAATCAAGCTGATGGAAGACTCAGTGCGGTCAGCGTCGTCGTTGCAGGTGTTGCCGGGATGGGGTGTCCTTCTGATCGGAAAGCATATCTGGCCACGCTCAAGCGCGTTGCCGGGAAAGTGCGGTTTTCGTGGCGCAAAGTCCAGGTGCGCACGGACGCTGAAATCGCACTGGCGGGAGCTTTTCTCGGCAGCCCTGGCATCGTCGTTATCGCCGGGACGGGTTCCATCGTCATCGGAAAAGACGAACGGGGTGACATGCATCGTGTCGGCGGCTGGGGAAGAGAGTTCGGCGATGAGGGCGGCGGATTTCAATTGGGTAGGAAAGCCCTCGCTGCCGTCGCGAAAGCCTCTGACGGACGGTCAGGACCCACGGCCTTAACAGATGCACTCCTTCAGCGGCTCAAACTTACTGATGTGTCCGGACTTGTGGAAAAAGTGTCCCGGAATACGCTCGATGTTTCGACCCTTGCCCCGCTGGTTCTCGAGGCAGCCGAACAGGGCGACAAGGTTGCAAAGGAAATCGTGAAGCAATCGGCGGATGAACTGATTGACCACGTTCGGGCTCTCATTTCGAAGATTCAGATCAAACGCAAAGTAGACGTGGCCTTCATCGGTGGTCTGATCGATCAGCCAAATGTTTATTCCAACCTCTTAGAAAACAAGTTGAGTAGCGTACTGCCTCAAGTGAACGTGCGCCCGCCACTTTCCAATCCGGTCCGAGGAGCAATCTACCTTGGCCTGCGGCATCTTGAAGAAAAATGATTTCCCGCCAAATGAAGATGTTGAGACTACTGCTTCTTGTCCTCTGTATGGTCATGTCCGGCTGTCATTTCGGACCTCGTGTAACAGTAAAACACGATACGGTCGAGTCAATAGCGTCCGATCTGTTCCCACTGCAGGTCGATCTAGCCGGATGGGTCGATGAGACACTCCATCGATTGGACCTCGAAGAAAAAGTTGCTCAGATGGTGATGGCTCGCGCGCACGGTCACTACCTGAGCACTGAATCGGAGTCATTTGAGCGGCTGGAGCGCCTAACGCGCGATTTGAAAATTGGAGGATTCGTCTTCTTTCAAGGAGATGTGTACGAAACTGCTTTGCTCATCAATCGATTGCAGTCGCTCTCTGACATCCCATTGCTGATCGCTGCGGACATGGAGCGAGGTGTTGCGATGCGCGTCCGCCGTACGACGATTTTTCCGGATGCCATGGCCGTGGGAGCCACAGGCGATCCAGAGCTCGCAAAGGCGATGGGGATGGCGATTGCAGCAGAAGGACGCGCTCTCGGCATCCACCAAAATTATGCACCGGTCGTCGACCTGAGCAACAATCCGAACAACCCGGTCATCAATGTGCGATCTTTTGGTGAAGATCCGAAGCTCGTCTCGAAGCTTGCACGGGCGTTCATCGCGGGATTGCACCAAGGAGGAATGATTTCCACTGCCAAACATTTCCCGGGTCACGGCGACACCGAGGTCGACTCGCATCTCGGACTTCCCATCATGAATTTTTCCAGGCGCCGACTCGATTCGCTAGAACTCGTCCCTTTCAGAGAGGCGATCGATGCCGGCGTGAGGTCGATCATGACTGCACATCTCGCGCTGCCGAACCTTGACAGCTCGGAGGTCCCGGCTTCCCTTTCCCGTGTGGTGGTTGAAGAACTTCTCAGGAACGACTTAGGGTTCAAAGGGTTGATCGTCACAGATGCCCTCAGGATGGGAGCGGTGCTGGAACGATTCTCCGTCGCGGAGATCGCGGTGCGGGCGGTGAAGGCAGGCTCAGACATGCTGTTGCTTCCAGTGGATGAGGAGCATTCGATCCGGGCGATCGTAGATGCCGTACGGCGAGACGAAATTCCCGAGCAGCGCATCAATGCCTCTGTGAAGAAAATACTCAAAGTAAAAGCTTGGCTTGGTCTACCGGACCGCCGAGAGGTCGATGTGCAACGGATCGCTACTGTGGTTGGATCCCGCGCAAAGCGAGCGCTGGCGAAAGACATCGCACGGCGGTCGATCACGGTCGTGAAGAATGAAGAAGCGATTCTGCCACTTCAGCAATACAGCCGGCTCAGTATCGCCAGCGTCGTCATTTCTGACATTGAAGACTACAGGACAGAAACCCATCGCGCGAACTATCCGTATTCGAATGAACGGGTCGGCAATTACTTCATTACGCAGCTCCGCCGCAGAGCGGCACGGGTGGATCTGTACCGTGTGGATACAAGAAGCGATCGAACCGATTTCAACGCAATTCTGGCCGCGGCGAAGTCCGCCGATCTTGTGCTCTGTCCGACGTTCGTGAAACTGAGAACCGGAACCGGCAAGATTGGACTTCCGGATTCGCTTCGCACATTCCTGCAGGAACTCACGGCCGATGGAAAGCCCGTCGTACTCGTTTCCCTCGGCAACCCGTACGTTCTGGCTGATATACCGAATGCCCGTGCATGGGTCTGCGCCTACTCCGACAACGAAGCTTCTATCGAAGCATCGGTTGAAGCCCTCTTTGGAGAGATTCCCGTCACTGGAAAACTTCCGATCACCATCCCGCGCTCTGCTCAATCCGGGAGCGGTTGGGAGCTACCGAAAGTTGCACTCCGTGAAGACGACCCTGAGCGCGTTGGTTTTGACCGGAGACGCTTGGCGGCCATCGACGTGCTCATCAAGGAGGCGATACGGGATTCTGCATTTCCGAGCGCCGTCGTTCTTGTCTCGAAGGATGGCGTTATAGCCCATCGCAAAGCATACGGGACGTATGATTACTTACCGTATGCGAGGCTTGTGGACCGCTCCACCGTGTACGACCTTGCTTCACTTACGAAAGTCATCGTCACGACGAACTGTATCATGAAGCTCGTCGATGAGGGAAAAGTTCATCTCGATTCGCCGGTCGCGCGCTACATTCCCGAATTTGCGCAGAACGGAAAACAGCGCGTGACGGTCCGAAACCTTTTGCTCAACAACAGCGGATTGCCCGCGTACCGGCGATATTTTCTGACGTGTAGAACCCCTCAGGAGGTGCTTGATTCTGTCTATGCAGCTCCGCTCGAGTTTCAGCCGGGCGATTCGACTCGATACAGTGACCTCGGGATGATCACTCTTGGGAAGGTGATCGAGAGAGTCACTGGACAATCTCTCTACCGTTACGCGAGCGAGCACTTCTTTCAGCCGCTCGGCATGTGGAATACGATGTACAACCCTCCTCCGGAATTGTTCGACCGGATTGCTCCGACAGAAATCGACACGCTCTGGAGGAAAATATTAGTTCGCGGGCAAGTACACGACGAGAACGCTGCGGCACTCGGTGGTGTCGCTGGACATGCTGGTCTCTTCTCCACGGCGGGAGACCTTGCCATACTGATGCAGATGATTCTCAACGGAGGAACGTACGGAGGGCGGAGGTATCTCAGTGAGTCGACGGTGAAGATGTTCACCTCGCCTCAGAAGGGAAGTCCACGGGCGCTGGGATGGGACCGCAAATCGAAGGAAGGATACTCCTCAGCCGGAACGTTGTTTTCCGACGCATCCTTTGGACACACTGGATTTACTGGAACATCGATTTGGGCTGACCCCAGGCGGAATCTCTTTGTGATTTTTCTAACGAATCGTGTGTACCCGACTCGCGACAATCGGAAAATATCCCTGGTTCGACCTGCGCTTCATGAAGCCGTCATTCGAGCGTTGAAAGTGAACTGAGAATTTCTTCCGTCCTGCTCACGTTATACTGTCCTCTCTATACTGCCCTACATCTTGATTTTGTGGCGAAATCATGGTAGTTTTTGAAGGTTTTCGAGGATCGCACAAGCCCACTGCTATCTCAACGTAGGACGCCCAACCGAGAACCTATGTAGACCGTGTGGCACTGGAGGCTCTTATGAACATTCCCAGATTCAAGAACGAACCGTACACCGATTTTGGCAAGAAGGAGAATCGGGAAAAACAACTGAAGGCCATCGAGGTACTCGAATCTCAATTCAACACGGAGTACGACATCATCATCGGCGGTGATGGAGTTCGCACTGCCACGAAGTTCAACTCGTACAACCCCTCCGACCCAGACCAGGTGGTCGGGGTATTTCAAAAAGGGGCCCCTGAGCAGGCCAACAGAGCGATCGAGGAAGCCTCTGCTAAGTTCGACGAGTGGAAACGGGTGCACCCGAAGAAGCGTGCGGGGTTCCTTTTCAAAGCAGCAAGGGCGATGCGGCGACGGCGGTTCGGGCTGAATGCAGCCGAAATCCTGGAGGTGGGCAAAACCTGGACGGAAGCTGATGCCGACGTGGCAGAGGCGATCGACTTTTGTGAATTTTATGGAAGGGAGATGCTGCGGCTTGCTGATGACCGATCGCTTACAAAGATCCCGAAGGAGCGAAACGAGCTGTGGTACATCCCGCTCGGCCCGGGCGTGGTCATTCCACCGTGGAACTTCCCGTTGGCGATACTCACGGGCATGACAACCGCGTCTTTTGTTGCGGGAAACACCGTGGTCTTGAAGCCTTCCAGCGACTCTCCGTTGATCGGTTACAAGTTCATGGAGATTCTGGACGAGATCGGACTGCCAGATGGCGTTGTGAATTTCGTTACCGGTCCAGGCGCGACGGTTGGCGATACACTCGTCTCCCATCCGAAGACGCGATTCATCTCGTTCACGGGGTCGAAGGAGGTCGGCGTTCAGATCTACGAGTTGGCGGCCAAGGTCCAACCGGGACAGATCTGGCTGAAGCGTGTGATTGCCGAAATGGGAGGAAAGGATTCCATCATCATAGATGACCGAACGAACCTGGATGAGGCGGTTGGAGCCGTGACGGTCTCCGCGTTCGGATTCCAGGGTCAGAAATGCTCCGCTTGCTCTCGCGCGATCGTGGTCGAGAAGGTGTATAATAAAGCCGTCGAGTTGCTCTCAAAGCGCGCGGAATCGATCACTGTTGGTCCTGCTAAGGATTTGAGCAACTTCATGGGGCCAGTGATTAACAAAGGAGCGGAGGAAAAAATCTGCCGGTACATTCACATCGGCGAGACGGAGGGAGGTAGAATCGTCACGGGAGGTGGTAACATACCCGGGAAAGGCTTTTTCCTCCGTCCGACCGTGATTGCCGACGTAGATCCGATGGCGACGATTGCACAGGAGGAAATTTTCGGCCCCGTTCTTGCCATGATCAAGGCGAAAGATTTCAACCACGCGCTTGAGATCGCCAACAACACGGTGTTTGGGTTGACAGGCGCTGTGTACACGAGAAACCGCAAGAAGATCGAAGAGGCAAAGCGAACATTCCACATCGGCAATTTGTATATTAATAGGAAGTGCACTGGCGCACTCGTTGGAGCACATCCCTTCGGCGGTTTCAAAATGTCCGGAACGGACTCCAAGGCTGGAGGACGGGATTATCTCCTACTGTACACGCAGGCGAAGGTGATCTCTGAAAAGGTAAAGTAGGCTTGGAAATGATGCTGATTTGCCCGATCTGCAACACCGAATACCGTAAAGGTGCGAGTGTCTGCAAGCTGTGTGGCGTCCAGCTCCAGGAACAA
>JAZGDE010000064.1:0-26895 GCA_036477295.1 Bacteroidota bacterium
CCAAATCTCAAATTCCAAATCCGTATTTACATCGTCTTTTCCACAATCGCGGAGAAGATCTTTTTCAGCTCGACGGCTTCGTTCATGAGTGCGGATGCTTCCTGTTTGGGTTCCTCTCCGTTTGTCCCAAGAATTAACCGGATCCAGTAGGCGCTTTCCTTTGATTCCTTGCGACAGGTCTTGATCTTCATGACGAAATCTCTCTTGCCTAGTGCTTCGTTTGCCTCAATGTAATTGGCGCCAACGGACCCAGATGATCTTATAAGCTGTCTTGCGTATTCGTAGTTTGTAATTGTTTTCTTGAGGTTCTGACAGAAAAGTGCGACTTTTTTGGCGAACTGAAATGTTCGCTCCTCGAGGTCGTAGGGTTTTCTGGACTCAACCTTCATCACGCGATATCGTCGCTTGACGTTGAAATGCTCTCAGCACCTGCACCTTGACCGGAAGGTACCCTCCGATGACCGAAGGTACTTTGCCTTATTCTCAATTGCTATTACTTTCATCTGACTGCTCTGGCCCGAGTCTCTCATCAGAGACAAGCAGACGGATTCTCTCCCTCTCAACCTCGAGATCGTTTGGAATTTGGCAATTGGGATTTCTTTGGAGCTTGACGCTTGGTTCTTGTCCCAAGGGGACTCCTTCGGAGGAATTTGAGCCCTAGGCTCCCTTCCTCGGAAGAACCGTCTGTTCCTGAATCGCGTTGTAATTATCCTAGTTTTGCGGTGTTTGACACTTGATTGCTGGTTTAACCAAGCTTCCTCGCTCTTTCTACCTGCGCCCCACCCTTCAAGTCGCGAAGGACCTCCTCGGCAAGTATCTCGTCCGCAACGTCAAAGGTAAAAGGCTCGTTGGAAAAATCGTAGAAGTGGAAGCCTATGGCCAGAGCGACCCCGCCTCTCACTCCTACCGCGGCATGACCGAACGAAACAAAGTAATGTTTGATGAAGGCGGACATCTCTACGTGTACTTCACGTATGGGGTGCATTTCTGTGCGAACGTGGTCACGCGAGAGGAGGGCGTTGGCGAGGCGGTGTTGATTCGGGCGCTGGAGCCGATAGAAGGGATTGAGGAGATGAGGAGGAACAGGGGATCCACTGGAAATGATGGTAATCATGGTAATCTTGCAAACTTGACGAATGGTCC
The DNA here is from genome assembly GCA_036477295.1 of Bacteroidota bacterium. Classification (GTDB taxonomy): domain Bacteria; phylum Bacteroidota; class Ignavibacteria; order UBA10030; family JAZGDE01; genus JAZGDE01. Next base: position 1,144 of record JAZGDE010000064.1, read on the forward strand.
GGCGAAGATGTGCCAGGCGTTTGGGATTGACAAGAAACTTAATGGGGCAGATTTGACGGGAGACGAAATTTACATAGCAAATGGAGAACCCATCCGAAAGATCAACATAGGCATAACAACAAGAGTAGGGATTGTAAATGGAAGGGACAAAAAGTGGAGGTGCTACGTGGAGGGCAGTAGGTTTGTCTCGAAAGCCAAGACGCGCACATAGATCTTAGATTACCCTTTGTGGTGACGGCCTGCTAACGAACACGGAGCTCCCTCCGCAGAAACTGGCCAGTGTAAGAGCCGCGTTCATTCGAAACTTTTTCCGGAGTCCCTTCAGCAACGATTCCTCCACCCGCATCTCCGCCTTCCGGACCTAAATCAATAATCCAATCTGCTGTCTTGATGACATCCATGTTGTGCTCGATGACGATGATGGTGTTCCCCTTGTCCACCAGCTTGTTGAGCACCGACAAGAGCATCCGGATGTCCTCAAAATGCAGACCCGTCGTGGGCTCGTCCAGAATATACAGTGTCTTCCCCGTCCCAACCTTCGATAACTCCGTCGAAAGCTTCACCCGCTGCGCCTCGCCCCCGGAGAGCGTAGTGGCCTGCTGACCAAGCCTGATGTAGCCCAGCCCCACGTCAAAGAGAGTCTGCAGCTTTCGCTTGATCCACGGGATATCGTGGAAAAACTCCAACCCCTCCTCCACCGTCAGATTCAACACGTCTGCGATCGACTTGCCTTTGAACAGGACTTCGAGCGTTTCCCGATTGTAGCGCATTCCTTTGCAGACATCGCAGAGCACGTACACATCCGGCAAGAAATTCATCTCGATCTTCCGAAGGCCATCCCCCTTACACTCCTCACACCGACCGCCTTTGACGTTGAAGCTGAACCTGCCGGCACGATAACCGCGTAGCTTCGCCTCTGACAGTTGTGTAAAAATGTCGCGGATGAACGTAAAAAGACCCGTGTACGTCGCAGGATTGGAGCGCGGAGTGCGCCCGATCGGAGACTGATCAATGGCGATCACCTTATCGATGTGCTCGAGACCTTCTATTGCGTCATAGAGTAGGGGCACATCCTTCGACTTGTAAAACTTCCTTGCCAGAATCCGATAGAGGGTCTCATCGATAAGTGTCGATTTCCCGGAGCCGCTCACGCCCGTCACGCAAACAAACTTGCCAAGCGGAATCTTCCCGTCGATACGCTTCAGGTTATTTCCTCTCGCACCACGCACCGTCAGGTACCTGCCGTTTCCTTCACGACGTCTCGAAGGCACCTCGATCCGTCTCTCGCCATACAAGTACTCGGCAGTCAGGCATTTCCAGTCAAAGTCGTTCGTACCGTGCTGACGCCCATTCGAGATCACGGATTTCTGATTGTCGTAGCGCCGTTTTGAGCGGGGCGAAGATCCCGTGTTTCTTGCGGGAGTGATTGCTGATGCGCCGTTCCTCAGCTCTAATCTTCCGGGATGTCCAGTTGCTACCAGATAACCGCCATGTTCACCGGCTCCGGGACCGAGATCTACCACATAGTCCGCGCTCTGAATCATCTCCCGATCGTGTTCCACCACGAGAACAGTGTTCCCGAGATCGCGGAGATTCTTGAGTGAGTCAATCAACTTGACGTTATCACGCTGATGCAGGCCAATGGTCGGTTCATCTAGAATATACAGGACGCCAACTAGCTGAGTGCCGATCTGCGTCGCCAGCCGAATCCGCTGTGCCTCACCAGCGGAGAGAGTCCTCGCAGGGCGGTCCAAGGTCAGATAATCGAGACCGACGTTCAGGAGAAAATCCAGACGTGCAGTGATTTCCTTTAGAATCTCGCGACCAATCTCCGTCTGTCGTTCAGTGAGGGTAAGGTCCGCAAAAAAATGCCGGACGTCCTTAATCGATTTGTTGACAATATCTTGGACACTGTAGGCATTTCCCCTCTTCACGTCAACGAGCTTCACCGCGAGGTTTTCCTTCTTGAGCCGACCACCTCCGCACGTTTCGCAAGAGAGGGTACTCATGAACGACTCAACCCACCCCCTCAAATTGTTCGAAGTGGTCTCTTCGTAATAGTGCTTCAGACTGTCCATAAGCCCGCTGAATCGATGTTTGTACGTCACCGTCCGACCGTTCGCATAGACATACTCAATTTCAAATTTCTCATCACCCGCACCGTACAGGAGCACTTCTCGCACCTTCCTTGGGATTTTCTTGATCGGAGTGTTAAAATCAAGGCCATATTTTTTCGCGACGGCGCGAATCTGACTGAACATCCAGGTGGGTCGCGGTTTTCCGAGCGGTGCAAGCCCTTCCTGATTGATCGACTTGGAACTGTCTGGAATAATCAGGTTGATATCAAACTCCTTTTTCTCGCCCAGACCCCCACAGCCAGGACACGCACCGTAGGGCGAGTTGAACGAAAAGGAGTTTGGAGCCGGCTCTTCGTAGCTGATACCGCATGCCGGGCACGAGAGATGCTGACTGAACAGAATGTCCTCGTTTCCCGCGTCGACAATCACGATGCCCGAGCCAAATCCGAGCGCCGTTTCGACAGAATCGGCAATTCGCTTCCGGTTGTCTTGCTGAACTACGAGTCGGTCGACCACGATCTCGATGTTGTGAATTTTATATCGGGTAACCCGCATCCCTTTTTCGATCTGCCGGACTTTGCCGTCCACACGTACGCGCAGAAACCCGTCTCTCAGGATCTCCTCGAAAAGCTCGCGGTAGTGCCCCTTGCGACCGCGCACGGCCGGCGCCAGAAGCTGAATTCTGGACCCTTCGGGCAGTTTGAGGATACTGTCAATAATCTGGTCCGTCGTCTGCCTCTGGACTTTTCTGCCGCAGTTGTAACAGAATTGAGTACCGGCACGGGCGAAGAGCAACCGAATGTGGTCGTAAATTTCGGTGACCGTTCCGACAGTCGAACGTGGGTTGTGGCTGACCGTCTTCTGCTCGATGGAAATTGAAGGACTCAACCCCTCGATGTTGTCGACATCAGGACGCTCGAGGATGCCGACGAACTGTCGAGCATAGGCAGATAGACTCTCCATGTAGCGGCGTTGCCCCTCTGCGTAGATCGTATCGAACGCAAGGGTCGATTTCCCGGAGCCGGACAGCCCTGTGATGACTACGAGTCGGTCACGTGGAATCTCCACGTCGATGTTTTTCAGGTTATGCTCGCGGGCTCCTTCGACGATAATGTTTTGTTCGTCCATCGCGGTTCGCAAATTCTGCAATCTAATAGTATAACAAACCTCCACTTCAGTTTCAATCAAATTTTTGCAGAAAATTTCCTGCTGGTCCCGAAAAGCTTAGTTCCACCCCATTTCCTCATTCCCTCCCGTCATTGCGAGCGTAGCGAACCAATCCGCCTTTGACGTCAGATTGCTGCGGGACTGCATCCCTCAAAAGACGTGCCTACGACTCTATCGTGTGGTGTCAAACATCAGGCTGAATGAAGATAGCAGACGTTCACAACAGGTCAAGGAAACTAGGAGTTACTTCTCGCGAAGGTCGACGACCCGGCTCGTCGAGGATCGCTTCGCCACGAGTCCCGACCGGATAAGCCCTAGACTGCATCATTTAGGTCGGGACAAGATGTCCGTTCCAGCGGGTCAATGTCATTCCGAGCAGGCATTCCTGATTCCCGACCTGTCGAGGCTAACAGTGACGGACTCAGAACATCTTCGTCCGCTTGTGGAGGTATTGAAAGAGGGCAACGTCGAAAGGCACTGAGGTATCGAGGAGGACAAAGTCAATGTTGTGCTCGCGACACTCCTTTTTGTATCGCTCGACAAACTTCCGCATTTCGGTCTGGTACGATCTCATGATGTGCCAAGGCTGTGTCATGAGTTTATCTCCCGTTTCCATGTCACGGAATACCGCATCCCTCCCGAACGCGAAGCTTCGCTCCAGCGGGTCGAGGATCTGCATCACAATCACTTCATGCTTTCGATGACGGAAGTGCTTGAGAGCCGTCATCACGTCGCGCGGGTCGTCAAATAGATCACTCAGAACAACCACCAGCCCCCGTCGCTTCACACGTTCGGCGATCTCATTTAACGATCTAACCGTTCCGGTCTTCTTTCCGGTTTGGAGGACTTCAAGCTCTTTGAGAATGAGTTTCAGGTATGAGTGCGTCGCATGCGGGGGCAGATATGTCCGGACCTTCTCATCGTAGATGGTCAACCCGACCGCATCCTGCTGCTTTATCATCAGATATGCGAGCGCTCCGACCAGATAGGAGGCATACTCTCTCTTGGGAATGTTTCCGTTCGAGGCGTAATCCATCGACCGGCTCGCATCGAGGATCAGGTAGCACTTCAGATTCGTCTCCTCTTCGTACTGCTTGATATAGTAGCGGTCGGTCCGACCCAGCACTTTCCAGTCGATATGTTTGAGGTCATCGCCCGGCATGTACTGGCGATGCTCGGTGAACTCGACGCTGAACCCATGGTATGGACTCTTGTGGAGACCGGTGATGAAACCCTCGACGACGAGCCGTGCACGGAGCTCCATATTCGAGAGCTTGGAGACGATCTCCGGACGGAGATACTTCCGATATTCTTGATCCCCGATTGCCATGATAAATCAATTGTCGTAAAGGTCGGCACAGACTTGCGGCCCCGACGCGGTCCTAGACCGAAGCATTCGAGCAAGGACATCGTAGTGCGGCAAGCCGACTACTCATTAACGCGACTGCTCGCGTCCTTGCTCCCCTTTTCTGACCGCGCAGACTGCAATACCCTGGCTGCATCCTCACCGAGGTGTTCGAGTTCGAACTGAGCAGAGGCGGCCATTTCGTGATCTGGGTATTGGGATAGGAATGATAGATAGGCCGTCTTTGCACTCTCGAATTCCTGAAGCTCGTTGTTGTAAATAAATCCGATTAGAAAGAGGGCCAACGGTGCGTCTTTGTCGTCAGGGTAGCTTCCAGCAAATTCGCGGTAGTATTGGACGGCGGCCCGTTGGTCCTTAAACTCGTTACTGTACAGAGAGCCGAGCAGGAAGAGCGTTGAAGATTTATACATCCCCGATGGATACTCATCGAGGATTATCTCGTAATATTTCAGAGCTTCCTGGTAATTTCCAGCCTTGTGCTCGGTCTGTGCCTTTTCGAGGAGTTCATCCTCTGAAAGAACACTGCAACTCGGCAGGAAAGGAACTGCGAAACCAAGGAGTAAAGGTAAGGCCGTGCGCATAGTATTCCACTGTGCGTCGAGCATCGTTGAATTGAGAACGCATCAAATGTAGAAAAATGGTGAACGAGAATCAACCCCGATGAAATCGGGGTCAGCTTACGGATTGCGCTCAAGAACAGCGGCAAAAAAACCATCCGTGCTGTGTCGGTGGGGAAAGAGGAAAAGGTAGCCCATCTCGGTGAGGTGATGAAGATCCCACTGCTCGAGCACTTCGCGGACTGGCTGCAATCGAAACGAAGATTGTTTCTCCAAGAATTCCTGTATGACAGCCTCGTTCTCTTCCTCGAGAAGCGAGCAGGTTGCGTACACGAGTCGTCCACCCGGCTTCACAAGACGACTGTAGCGCGTAAGGATATACCGTTGACGAAGCTGATACTCCTCGATTTTCCGCTGTGTGAGAATCCACTTCGTTCCCGGATTGCGACGTATTGTCCCGGAGCCACTGCACGGGGCGTCGACCAGCACTGCGTCTGCCATGGCGACATAGGATTCCTCCGCACTGCCATCGTGCGCGTCGACCAGAACGGGCTCAACGTTCGCAGCGTTCACGCGATGACAGCGTCTTCGCAGTTCCTCCAACCGGCGTTGGTCGACGTCGAGCGCAACAATCTGGCCTCCGTTTTCCATCAAAGCAGAAAGATGAAGTGCTTTCCCTCCTCCACCCGCACAAGCATCGACGATGAACTGTCCTGGACGGGGGTTAACGAGGAGCGAGAGAATCTGACTCCCCTCATCTTGGATCTCAAACAATCCTGCACGAAACGCCCTGAGCACATGGATGTCAATCCGCTTTTCGAAAATCAGACCAAAGGGGGAAAGCGAAGAGGGATGACACTTTACTCCTTCCTTTTCCAGTGCGGCACGGCACTCCTCGACGGAGGCCTTCGTCGTGTTTACTCGAATGGCCACCGGCGCTACTTCATTCATCGCTATGCAGAGCCGATGTGTTTCTTCTTCTCCGAGTCGACGAAGCCACTGCTCAACCATCCACGTCGGATATGAGTGCTCAGTTGCAAGCCGCAATGCAGGGAATTGCGGAAGAAAATCAAGGCGAGCATGCTCGTTCAGCAGCGCAAGCAAACGCTCGAGGTCAACGTCAGGAGAACTTGTCATCCAGAGGGAGGAAAGATCTTTGAGGGCATCCGTTTGAGGCTGATTGCGGATGCAGACGGCATAGGCAACATACATCCAGAGCGCTGGGAACTGGACGGCGGGAGCGACGAAGTGCATCTGCTTCAGCGAATGCTCGAGAATCGCTTCCAACCGCTTTCGATGTCGGACAATTCCAAAGAGCGCATCGGTAATAAACCGTCGATCTTTTGAACCGAGGTATTTCCTCCTACGTACGAACTTGCTAACGACGGCATCCGTCGGGAGTTCCAGTGAACGTACTCGGTCATACAGCTCGATCACGTGGCCCACAAGCGAGAGCGCCTTCATATCCCTAATGCAAAGGACCCCCCCCTTCAAACCGCTGTACTCCAGCTCATACAAAATTAGACTTCGACAACAAGCTCGCTCATTTCACTCGTCCTGTAGGCCCGGGCCATCCGTGGCGTGTTGAATGCATAACCAATGTTCCCGTCTTTGTTCAGTACGATCACTCCACCCAGTCCTTCTGCCTTCATAGCGAGCAATCTAATGCCCTGGTCTGCTGCGGCCTGTGGTTGTCCGCCGTTCCGATCCATTAGGTCGATCACGGTCTTTGCAAGTACAACTTCGATGATGGCTTCACCCCATCCTGTACAGGAAACGCCGCCTGTGGCATTGTCCGCGTACGTTCCGCAGCCGATGAGAGCAGAATCCCCGACACGGCCCGGGTACTTATTTGGAGTACCGCCGGTGGACGTCCCTGCCACGATGGTTCCTTCCCGGTCAATCGCTACAACGCCGATCGTCCCAAATTCCTCTTTCTTCTCAAACGTGTCCTTGGTGGAAAACGTCTTCTGGGCCTGGATTTGTTTCCATCGTTGGAGCTCTCGATCCACAAACAACTCGTCCGGATGACATTGTTCAATCCCCTTTTCCTTTGCGAACCGCACCGCCCCAATCCCGACGAGTAATACGTGCTCGCTCTCATCCATCACCTTTCGCGCCAGAGAGATGGGATGACGTATGTTCTGGACTGAAGCAACGCCTCCCGCACGTAGAATGGAACCGTTCATGATGCTCGCGTCAAGTTCGATTTCTCCCAAAGCGTTCATATGGGAGCCCCTCCCGGCGTCGAACGTCGGATCGTCCTCTAACACATTGATCGCCTTTTCAACTGCATCGACTGCTAAGCCCCCGTGGGAGAGAATCTCCCAACCGACGTTCAGCGCGGCGGCGAGGCCATCACGGTGCGCAGCGAGCAACTCTTGTGGGATGTCCAAAGCACCGCCGTGCAGGATAAGAGAAATCATAATCGGTTTTCCCAGCAAGTAAAAAAACTATGCCTCTGCGGATTTCGTGCGGCACAATCTATGGAAAAATTAGGCGACATACAAATAGAAACGCCGAGAGCGGACAACCCTCGGCGCCATCACAAACGTCCGACCTGCCTGATTTCCGGTCTCCCCAGCACTCACTGTGGCGACCGGTAGTAGAATTTATCGTTCAACGTGGCCAGCGAGATGCAACGGGTTACTGCTCGACAGGTGCAATCACCTTCCGCTTCAGTTCGATCAGTCCCTGTTTGTTCAGGTCGACCTCCACGACATCGCCCGAGGAAAACTCGCCGGCGAGGATCCTTTCCGACAGCCCATTCACAACATGCTTCTGAATCACCCGCTTCAGCGGTCTCGCTCCATAAGTTGGGTCGTAACCGAGTTTAGCTAGCCAATCCTTCGCCTCCTCCGTAAACTCAAGGATAATTTCCCTGTTCGCCGCCATCTGATTCACCCGCTTCAGCTGCAGCTCAACAATGCGCTTGATGTGTTCACGCGTCAGCGGTTTAAAGACTATGATCTCATCGACACGGTTGAGGAATTCAGGTCGAATGGTCTGGCGCAACATTTGGAGCAACTGCGTCTTCAGGTACGATACTTTTTCGTCCAGCTCGTCATCCGTCGCGAATTCTTTCGCCAGCTGCTCCTGGATCAAGTGCGAGCCGAGGTTTGAGGTCATGATGATGAGCGCGTTCTTGAAGTTGACCGTCCGACCCTTGCTGTCGGTCAGGCGGCCTTCATCGAGGACCTGGAGCAAAACGTTGAACACTTCCGGATGGGCCTTCTCAATCTCGTCGAGGAGTACCACAGAATAAGGTCTTCGGCGTACAGCCTCCGTCAGCTGTCCCCCTTCCTCGTAGCCTACGTAGCCTGGCGGAGCACCGATGAGTCTCGACACGGAGAACTTTTCCATGTACTCGCTCATGTCGATCCGAACCATGGCATTTTCGTCGTTGAACAGCACTTGTGCTAGAGCTCGCGCTAATTCCGTCTTCCCAACCCCTGTGCTGCCCATGAAGATAAATGACCCGATCGGTCGCTTCTCATCCTGCAGTCCCGCCCGTGCACGCCGGATGGCATCGCTAACAGCCCTAACGGCCTCAACCTGGTTCACGATGCGTTCGTGCAGTCGATCCTCCATGTGCAGAAGCTTCGCACGTTCGCTCTCCAGCATGCGACTGACCGGAATGCCTGTCCAGCGCGCCACGATTTCGGCAATATCTTCGGCGTCCACTTCCTCCTTGAGCATCCGCTTATTTTTCTGGACCTCCGCAAGTTTCGTAGTGGTTTCTTTCAGCTGCTTTTCCTTCTGTGCCATCACGCCGTAACGCAGCTCCGCGACTTTGCCAAAATCTCCCTTTCGTTCGTACTGGTCCGACTGGGTTTTCGCCTCCTCGATTTCTCCTTTAAGAGCCCGGATCGCCTGAATGAGCTGTTTCTCCAGCTGCCAATGAGCACGCAGCTCTTTTCTCCTCTGCTCATATTCCGAGAGTTCCTTTTCGATGTCGCTCAATTTCGCCCGGGAGGCTTCGTCCTTCTCGCGCTTGACAGCCTCTCGTTCTATTTCGAGCAATTTGATCCGCCGCTCGACCTCGTCGAGCTCCTCTGGCATCGAGTCGATCTCGAGGCGCAGTCTCGATCCAGCTTCGTCAATCAAGTCGATCGCCTTGTCGGGTAAAAACCGGTCTGATATGTATCGGTGACTCAGCTGCGCAGCCGCGACGATGGATCCGTCGGTAATGCGAACGCCGTGGTGGACTTCGTACCGTTCCTTTAGTCCGCGGAGAATTGAGATGGTGTCCTCCACACTCGGCTCATCCACGAGCACCGGCTGGAATCGACGTTCGAGCGCTCCGTCCTTCTCAATGTGCTTTCGGTACTCATCGATGGTCGTCGCCCCGATTGCACGAAGCTCGCCTTTCGCCAACGCCGGTTTCAGCATGTTGGCAGCATCGACTGCGCCCTGTGCTGCGCCGGCACCGACGAGCGTGTGAAGCTCGTCCATAAAAAGGATAATCTCGCCGTCGGATTCCGTCACTTCCCTCAGGACCGCCTTGAGTCGTTCCTCAAACTGACCACGGAAGCTGGTCCCGGCCACAAGTGTGCCCATATCGAGTGCGACGATGCGCTTCGTCTTCAGACTCTCAGGCACGTCTCCCTGGACGATGCGATGTGCAATGCCCTCGACAATCGCAGTCTTCCCGACGCCCGGCTCACCGATGAGCACAGGGTTGTTTTTAGTTCGGCGTGAGAGCACTTGCAGCACACGACGGATCTCCTCATCGCGGCCGATCACCGGGTCGAATTTCCCTTTGCGTGCGAGCTCGTTGAGATCACGGCCAAAACGATTGAGTGCCTGGTATTTCTCCTCCGGTGTCTGGTCAGTGACCCGCTGCGTCCCCCGGATGTCTTTCAGGACCTTGTAGATGTTCTCCTTCGTCACGCCCTGGTCAGCAAGAAGCTTGAAGGCCGAACTCTTGGCAGGGTCCTCTACGAGAGCAAGCAGGAGGTGTTCCGTACTGACGTACTCATCGCGCAGCTGAGTTGCCTCTTTGAGCGCGATGTCCAGCAGGCCAGCCAAGGACTGTGACAGATACTGGTTACCGAGTCCGGCACCGCTGACCTTCGGCAACTTCTCGATCGCCTCGTTGATCTTGATCTTGAGGTAGTTCAGATTTGCACCCAGCTTCTGCAGTATCGGGACCACAACGCCTTCGGAATCTTGCACCAGCGCCGCCAGCAGGTGATCGGGTTCGATAGCCTGGTTACTATAGCTCGCCCCAATCTCCTGTGCGTTCTGCAGAGCTTGCTGAGATTTGATTGTGAATTTTTGAAGGTTCACACAAGTTCGTCATTTTTGAGTCTATGATCCAGAAGCGTTCCATCTCTTGCGGGAAAAGGCCTTTGCCAATCTCCATGTGCAACGCACCCTTGAGGTGCGTCGCACTTTGCCCTCCGAACTCTTGAACATATGGTCCAGAGCTCATTTCTTGTCCTTGTCCTTGTCCTTGTCCTTGTTCTTCTCCTTATCGTCCATTATCTCAAAATCGGCGTCTTCAACGGCCTTTCCTTCCGCTTCCTTCTTCGGCTGACCGGCATCGCCTGCGGGTTGCGCACCAGCGGCTTGCTGCTGACCAGCTGTCGCCTGCTGATACATATGAGTTGAGGCTTCGTTCCAAGCGGTATTCAGCACCTCCATCTTAGACTTGATGTCGTTGATGTTGCCGGATTTCACCGCATTGTCGAGCGCATCTGCAGCGGACTCTACCTTGGACCGCATATCGGCACTCAGTTTATCGCCGAATTCCTTGATCTGCTTCCGTGTCTGGAAGATCAAGTTGTCCGCCTGGTTCTTGGTATCGACTTCCTCTCGCCTCTTTTGGTCTCCCGCTGCATGCGCCTGTGCATCTTGCTTCATCTTCTCGATCTCTTCCTTCGTTAGCCCGCTCGACGAGGTAATGCGGATGCTCTGCTCCTTACTCGTAGCTTTGTCCTTCGCGTTCACGTGAAGCATCCCGTTCGCATCGATGTCAAAGGTAACTTCTATCTGAGGGATCCCACGCGGTGCAGGCGGTATACTGTCGAGGTGGAACCGACCGAGTGTGCGGTTGTCCAACGCCATGGGACGCTCGCCCTGGAGCACATGGATTTCAACCGATGTCTGGCTATCCGATGCGGTGCTGAAAATCTCGCTTTTACGGGTCGGGATGGTCGTGTTGGCTTGGATCAGCGTTGTGTGGACACTGCCCAACGTCTCGATGCCAAGAGAAAGAGGGGTCACATCGAGCAGGAGCACGTCCGTTACGTCGCCAGCGAGTACGCCGCCCTGGATCGCCGCGCCGGCAGCAACGACCTCATCCGGATTCACGCCCTTATGACCGTCTCTGCCAAACATCTCCCTGACCAACTGCTGAACGCGAGGGACACGCGTCATCCCGCCGACAAGAATCACTTCACCAATTCCGGACGGGCTCAAGCCCGCGTCTTTCAAGCACTTCTCCACAGGCGGCAGGCAACGCTGCACCAGGTCCTCTACCAGCTGTTCGAATTTCGCCCGCGTGAGCGTCATCTGGAGATGCTTTGGACCTTCCGAAGTGGCCGTCATGAAGGGCAGGTTGATCTCCGTCTGCAACAATGTCGAGAGTTCTATCTTGGCTTTCTCCGCCGCTTCACGCAATCGCTGGAGAGCCATCGGATCCTTGCGGATGTCGACGCCTTCCAGCTTCTTGAATTCATCGGCAATATAATCCACAACATGCTGGTCGAAGTTATCTCCTCCGAGATGCGTATCGCCGTTCGTCGCCTTCACTTCGAAAACGCCGTCGCCAAGCTCGAGGATCGAAATATCAAAGGTCCCACCGCCGAGGTCGAAAACGGCGACCTTGACCTCTTTCTGCTTCTTGTCGAGACCGTAGGCCAGCGCTGCGGCCGTCGGTTCGTTGATGATCCGTTGGACGTTGAATCCAGCAATTTCGCCGGCCTCTTTAGTTGCCTGCCGCTGTGCATCGTTGAAGTAGGCCGGAACTGTGATCACGGCCTCGGTTACCTTCTGTCCGAGGTAGTCCTCCGCGGTCTGCTTCATCTTCTGGAGAATCATCGCGCTGATCTCAGGAGGGGAGTACACACGGTCCCCGATGCTCACGCGCGCAGTGTTGTTGGGACCTCGCACGGTGTCATACGGGACAATTTTCATTTCCTCGGTCACCTCATCGTAGAAGCGACCCATGAATCTCTTGATGGAGTACACAGTGTTTTTCGGGTTGGTGATAGCCTGGCGCTTGGCAGCTGTACCCACAAGCCGCTCGCCAGTCTTTGTAAACGCCACGACCGATGGCGTGGTACGAGAACCCTCAGAGTTCGCGATTACGACCGGTTCGTTGCTTTCCATGATCGCGACAACTGAGTTCGTCGTTCCGAGATCAATACCGATAATCTTATTTGATACCATTCATCCTCGCTCCTTTCTTGAGAGGATCATTTGCAGTTCACCCGTGACAACCGAACCCACCTCGCGCCAGCGAGGCAAGATCCATTCTCGCCCCGAAGGGGTCCGTCGGGGCAGGTTCATCAGGGATTTTCAAAAAGCAGTGGTAGGTTGAAGTTGCGAATTTGACCTTCGGACTTCATCTCTCGAGAGCCTGTTGTCAAGCTCACTCATTTAATTTCGATCAAACGCTGGGTCTCTTTAGTGCTCTTCTTCGGAAGTTCAACCCGAAGCACCCCATCCTCAAAACTTGCACCTACTTTGTCCGCATTGACTTCCTCTGGCAAGTTAACCGAACGCGAGAACGTGCCATACGTACTTTCGATTCGGAGGTAGTTCGTTCCCTCCCGCTTCTGCTCGACCCTGCGCTCACCCTGAATCGTCAACACTCCGGCGTGAATTGTTACTTTCACGTCGTCCTTGGTCATGCCAGGCAGCTCGGCCTCCACGTAGAGGTTTTTCTCATCCTCATGGAGATCGATACGAGGCGAGAAGGTTTTTCCCCGGCCCCACGCGTCGGTTTCCCGAGGCTCGTCGAACAGCCGTCGCATCCGATCCGAAATGCCGTCGATCTCGCGGACACGTTCTATATACACCATTGTCATTGCAAGTCCTCCTCTCGTTGCGTTCTCTGTTGAAGTAAGTCTCGTCCTCTTTAGTTTCAGTTGCAAGAGACGTGCCAGACTGCTACCAGACTCCATCCCCGCCCCAAGTCGTTTCTCCCGAGGCACTTAGCTCGATAAACATCTTCCCACGCCGAGTCCGTAGCGTCTATCGCAATGTGTCACGCTGGCAGACAATCTCCATCATATGACAAAACTGAAGAACCCATGTGACGTTCTGGCAAGTTTCGCTTCCTATACAGGAAGCTTGACTTTCGGGTGTTTTTTTGGTAAAATCGTGGGCTTTTTCACATCACAAACACTCTTCGATGAAGGAGAAAGACCTCAAGCAAGGCCTTCGCGCTAAGATTCTTGGACAGAAAATCTATTTCTTCGAGGCTCTGGATTCAACGAACAATTGCGCGAAGGCGCTGGCAAGCTGCGAAACCCCGGAGGGTGCGGTGGTGTATTCGGAGTTTCAGACACAGGGACGGGGTCGGATGGGCAGGATGTGGACAGCGGCTCCTGGAGAAAACCTCCTGTTTACGGTGATCCTCAGGCCAAATCTCGACGCAGAACAAGCAAACCTCCTTGCTTTTCTTGCGGCAGTCTCCGTTGCAGAGGCAGTAGAGTCGCTGACAGATCTCCCTGTTGAAGTCAAATGGCCCAACGATCTTCTCACGCGCGGCAAGAAGTTCTGTGGGATTCTTTCCGAGGCATCATTCAAGGGGGAAAAGTTGGATTTTGTCGTCATAGGGATCGGAATCAACGTAAACCAAATCGATTTTCCGAATGAACTCGGGCTAACCGCCACCTCGCTGAAACGCGAACTCGCTCGGAAAATCGACAGGGTGAAACTGTTCCAGGAAGTACTCAGCCGATTGGAAAAGAATTACCTGGAGGCGAAAGAGGGAAAGCTTGACGATGTCCTGCACGAGTGGGGAACGCGCTGCACGATGTTCAACCGTGAAATCGCAATTGATCAACAAGGAAGGATCCTGAAGGGCGTGGCCCTTCGTCTCGCTCGCGACGGCGGACTCGTCCTCGAGACGGACGGAAAACAAGTCACAGTGCTCGCCGGCGATGTCACGGTTCTGAGCTGAAGTCCGTACCAGAAAAGACTCACCTCCTTGCCCATATACTCTCCCATGCTCCTCGCGATCGATATCGGCAACACGCACACCGTCCTCGGTGTGTTCGACAAGAAAAAACTCGTTTCGGATTGGAGACTTTCAAGTGCCATGGGGCGAACGGAGGACGAGTGCTGGTTGGTTGTCAAGCTGTTTCTCGAGAACGGCAACATCAAGCCCAGGAAGGTTACGGGTGTCGGAATATCGTCCGTCGTTCCGAACCTCACTGACATCTTCCAGATGATGGCCCGGAAGTATTTTAACGTCGAACCGCTCACTGTGAGCGCTGATTCGAAACTCGGTTTGAAGATCCGCTACGACGATCCCGGTGCCGTCGGAGCGGACCGCCTGTGCAACGCGGTGGCGGGCTTCGCGAAGTACGGCGGCCCGCTGATCATCATCGATTTTGGGACCGCCACAACGTACGATGTCATTTCGAAGGCCGGGGAATACCTCGGCGGCATCATCGCGCCGGGTATCGAGGCTGCAGCCGCGGATCTCCACCGGCGGGCGGCGAAACTGCCGAAAATCGAGCTCCACTTCCCTCCAAAACTCATCGGTACGGATACCATTAGTAGCATGCAATCAGGAATCCTGTACGCAACTGTCGACGCCATGGAGGGAATGATTCACCGCATCAAAGAAGTCGTTGGCAAGGAGGCGACGGTTGTCGCAACCGGCGGTCACGCAAGACTTGTCTACGAACACTCGCGCGGCATCAACTACGTTGAGCCGTCGCTCGTGCTGGAGGGAGTCCGCTTGATTTACGAGCGAAACCGGAGGTAGACGACAAGGCCGATCAGACTGGCTTTTTGAGCTACTGTGCCGCGAGCCCGTCCCGATTTCATCAGGCCGAAGCCGCGTCCCCTTTTCGTCAGGACGGGCTTCAGCTCGTGAAAAGCCTCTAAGCGAGATAAGATCTCGCGTTACACGAATTACCACGAGCAGGTGGTTAGGCAACATGCCGTTCTGTTCATAGGGGTTCAAAATTTTGAACCCCTACAGATGATGATTTATCCCTTCTCCCCGAGGCGGCATCTGGTTTACCATTGACTATTCAATCCGCTGAAACGGGAACCGCCTGCGGGCAAGGTGTCCAGCCCCGACACGGTCGGGATTCGACACCACAGAACCTACAGTTCAAGGAATCCCGACCATCACGAGGGAGGCCCGGGCGAAATCGACGATGGGAGTAAAATAGAGAAAAAAAGCGATGTTCGGGATGAGAAAGACGAGGAGCAGAGCCGTGTGAGCAGGTTTAAAACGAATCGCCGCGCCGCTCCCGACAGGATCGCGCAGGTACATGTTGCGAATCACTCGAACGTAGTAGTAGAGCGAAAGGACGCTGTTGGCGGCACCAATCAGCGCGAGCCAGAACCACTGGGCGTCTATCAATGCAGCAAAGAGGTAAAACTTTCCGATGAACCCGAATGTCGGCGGAATTCC
Source organism: Bacteroidota bacterium (assembly GCA_036477295.1). Lineage (GTDB taxonomy): Bacteria > Bacteroidota > Ignavibacteria > UBA10030 > JAZGDE01 > JAZGDE01. The sequence goes on from JAZGDE010000064.1 coordinate 16,924, forward strand.
TGTTAACGAAAGCAGGAACACCGTCAGGCTAACTGCGATGAGCGGCGATCGATACCCAAGTCCCTTGTATTCCTCGATGCTCTCGCTGCCGGTCTTATCGGCAATGAGCATTACCGCGTAGAAGGCTCCGAGGTTCATGAACAGATAAGCGACAAAGTAGATCATCATCGCTGTGATGCCTGCGTTGCTGAGGACGACGATTCCCATCAAGATATACCCTGCATGAGCGATGCTCGAGTAGGCCAGGAGTCGTTTCATGTTATCCTGCCAGATCGCCACGAGATTCCCGAGCGTCATGGTAAGCACCGAAAGCACCGCAAGAACCATGTTCCATTCGAATCCCTCGAACGTAGCCCAGAATCCCTCGCGAAGCACGTCAACACTGGAATCGAAAAAGGTGACTTTGAAGAACCGGATCAGCAGTGCAAAGCCCGCGGCTTTGGAAGCGACCGCCAAGAATGCGGTGATAGTGATCGGAGCCCCCTCGTACACGTCCGGCGACCAGAAGTGGAACGGCGCCACAGTAATCTTGTAGCCGAACCCAGCGATCGTGAGCATTCCTGCAATCAACAGTGCGATCGTGCCCACTTCCCCATCGGCGAGAATCCTGTTGATACTGTAAATGTCCAGCGCACCCGTGAGTCCGTAAATGATGGAAATCCCGTACAGCATGAGTCCCGAAGAGAGCGCGCCATAAATCACGTACTTGAGCGACGCTTCCGCAGAACCGGGAGCTTCTTTCATGTACCCCGCGAGGATGTAGGAGCTGATGCTCGTGAGTTCGATCGACAAGTACATCATGAGGAGGTTGCTGGCACCTACCATCAGGAACATTCCCAGCGTCATTGCCACCACGAGCGAATAGTACTCTCCCAACCTGCCCGCCCCACCAGTCCTCAATTCGTTCGACCAGAGCGATTGAATCACAATCAGGACACTGCAGAGCAGAATGAGAACCTTAAAGAAGGTCGCGAAAGGGTCGACGGCGTACATATCGCTGAAGATGGACGTTGTGGTTCCCGCCTGCTCGTATACGTAGTATCCTGTGACGGCAAACCCGACGAGGGAGACTGCCGACACCCAGGTGACTTTTTTCCGCACGATGAGCTCGATGATGATCGAGACACAAAACGTCACGGTCAGAGCGATTTCCGGCTTGAAGTTTCCTGCACTTTGAAGTATCTGTTCGAGCATGAGATTAGTTTTGTTGTCTCGGATCCAAAATCTCTAGTGCTCCCCCAAGTAATCCTTCATCCGGGCACTTACTTCTTGATTGCATCCCGATTCATTTTGCACCCCGATTTATCGGGGTGCTCACAAATTCTATATTCAAACATGAACCGATTCATCGGTTTCTTTCGCAACGGCACGATATCTTCTGAAACCGTTAAAACGGTTGTGCTACCTGTCTTGATCTTGCTATCAGCACAATGAATTGTGGTGCTATCGGATCAATAGCACTAGTGACCGACCATCTCCATCTGACTACCCGTTATGACGAGATCGACAAGGTGATTCACTGACGAGTTGAGTAGGTTCAACACGGGGGCCGGATAAATCCCGAGAACGATGATAATGATGGCCAAGGGTACAAGCGTAAACAGCTCTCGCCCGTTGATGTCCGGCAGTGCCTTCCATCGCTCTGGCAGAGAGCCGAGAAACACGCGCTGGAGTGTCCAGAGCATGTAGCCAGCGGTCAGCACGATCCCAGTCGTGGAGAGAATTGTTACCAATGGAAAACGCTGAAATGCACCGAGAAAGGAGAACGCCTCAGAAATAAACCCGCTGAGGCCCGGCAATCCGAGGGCAGCGAAAAAGGCCACCGTCATGACTCCAGTGTATTTTGGCATCTGATTCGCTAATCCGCCGAAGTCGTTCAGACCGCGAGTATGTGCACGGTCGTAGAGCACACCGACGATCAAGAAGAGCATTGCCGTGATGATGCCGTGGTTGAACATCTGGAAGACCGCTCCGACGATACCCTGCGTGTTGAGTGCTGACATGCCGAGTATCACAATCCCCATGTGACTGATCGACGAATACGCGATAAGTTTCTTAAAGTCCTCCTGCGCCATCGCCACCAGGGCCCCATAGACAATGTTCACCAAGCCGAAGATCGCAAGTGGGAGCGCGAAGTAGACGGCGGCGTCGGGAAACATCGGAAAACTGATGCGCAGCATCCCGTACGTGCCCATCTTCAGAAGAACACCAGCGAGGATTACACTGATTGCCGTGGGAGCCTCGACGTGGGCATCAGGCAACCAAGTGTGGAAGGGGAATATCGGAACTTTGATCGCGAAACCGATGAAGAGGGCCACGTAAGCCACATATCGCCAAGTCGTATGAAGGCCCGCGAGGATTGAACCCGCCTCGTAGTTCGCAGGATCCATCATGAGGAGCATGTTGAAGGTATGGACCCTTTCACCGGTTGCCGGGTCAGCAAAATACGTACTCAAGTACAGGGCCAGCATCACGAGAAGTATCAATACGCTCCCGAACAGCGTGTAGAGAAAAAACTTGATCGCGGCGTACTCTCTTCGCGGTCCGCCCCAGACTCCGATGAGGAAATACATCGGGAGCAGCATCAGTTCCCAGAAAACGAAGAACAAGAAGAAGTCGAGAGAAACGAAGACGCCCATCATTCCAGTATCGAGCAGCAACAGGAGGGCGAAATATCCTTTCACCGCTCTGCCGATGTTCCATGAAGCAAACACCGCGATGAAAGAGATGAGCGCCGTCAGCAACAGCATTACGACACTCAGCCCATCGATCCCGACAAAATAGTCAATGTCAATTCTCCCAAGCCCCCCAACACCGGAAACGTCGATCCAGTTATACTTATCCACATACTGGAATGTCTCCGGATTATTGATTCCCGTAAGGCTCCTGTCGTAGTTCACAAAGATCAGGACAGCCAGCACCACCTGCAGAAACGTGAACGCGGCAGAGGTCCACCGGATTGCGCTCCATTTCTCCTTGGGGAGCAGAAGAACGATGGCCATCCCCACGATGGGGAGAAAGGTGATCCACGTCAGGACACCGAGACCCAAGACCTTCAATTCCATGGACAGTATTTCCTTGTGATGGTGAAGACCAAATTTAGATTGCGCGGAACACGAAGAACAGGACCATCACGCCGAATAGGACGAATACGATATAGGTCTGCACTCTGCCCGTCTGTATTTTCCGCAAGAGAAGTCCAAAAAATCCCGAGAAATACGCCAGGCCGTTGGCTAAGCCATCCACAACCCTGTTATCGAACCCCCCCGCACCACTCCAGAACAGGAAAAACGCGAGTGCCGAAGTGAGCAGCGATGCAAGAACCGTCAGGAGGATTGCAGCGATCGATCCGTCTGCTGGCCAGAGCGCCGATCCGAGATACACACCGACCACCACGGACACGAGAGCAGTCACGCTCAGGTAGACCAGACCTCCAATGGGAATCCCCGCCTGCCCGGCGGGCAGGCTTCCCTTCGGGACCTGTCTTCCCTTCCACGTCCACCGGAACCCGAGAGAAATACCCGCAGTCCACTTCGCCGTCCCGTTTACTAAACCATCGACCCCAACATCGTCGAACCAGCGCAGGATCCTGCTCAGCGCGTGGGCACCCGCCAAAACCGTGCCTCGATACAGTTCATCAAAGTACCATTTGTTGAGCGAGAAGTTGTAGATCGGCTTGAATCGCGCCGCGAGGTCATCAGCACTCACCTTCTTCCACCGATAGATCGCCACCGCACCAAGTATGCCGAGCACCGCAACGGTCACCGAGATGAGCATGGCCGGAAGGTGGGCATGATGTAAGGCTTCCGCAAAAACTGGGATCGAGAATGCCTGGACAGAGAGCGGGACGACACTCACAGGTCTTGTGATCACGTCGAAAAACCAGCTGGAAGATACGCTGAACGGATTCCAAGAATAGAAGGCAAAGAACGACAACACAGCGAGCGTCACCAGCGGAATGGTCATCACCTTAGGGGATTCATGGATTGCGTCCAGACGATGAGCGTCGGCATGTTCTCCGTGAAAAGTCAGAATGAGCAATCGGAACATGTAGAAGGCGGTCATCCCGGCGACGAGAAATCCCAGAATTGGAATGAGGCTATGGCCGGTGAGGCTTCCGAAGGCCAGCGTCCCCGCGAGGATCTCGTCCTTGCTCAGAAAACCCGACGTCAATGGAATCCCAGAGATTGCCAACGTGAAGACAAGGAACGTCCAGTACGTGACTGGCATTTTTTTCCTCAGCCCACCCATATTGCGGATATCATTGGGATCCGTATGATGATCGCCCGCGTGGCGGAGGGCATGATGCATGGCATGGATCACAGAGCCAGAGCAGAGGAACAGTCCGGCCTTGAACCAGGCGTGCGTGATCAGGTGGAAGAACCCAGCAGTATATGCACCGACGCCGAGCGCGAGAATCATGTACCCGAGTTGACTGATCGTCGAATAGGCAAGCACCTTTTTGATGTCATTCTGAGTGATCGCGATCGAGGCTGCAAGGAGGGCGGTGAAAGCCCCGATGTACGCGATGACGAGGAGCGCATCCGCGGTCATCATGACGAACGTCCGCGCAACGAGATATACACCGGCTGCCACCATCGTCGCCGCATGTATCAGGGCACTGACGGGCGTTGGTCCTTCCATCGCGTCGGGAAGCCAGACATGCAAGGGGAACTGAGCCGACTTCCCAATCGCACCACAGAAAACCAGAATTCCAGCTGCCGTCAGCCATCCCTCACTCCCAAAAGGAATGTTCCCTCCAGCGATCGCATCGAAGATTTCATCGAATCGGAACGTGAAGAACGTGAACCAGAGAATCAAGATACCGATAAAAAGGCCGATGTCGCCGATCCGGTTGACCACGAAGGCTTTGATCGCGGCATCCGACGCCGACTTCTTCTCGTACCAATGGCCGATGAGCAGGTAGGAACTCAGCCCGACGAGTTCCCATCCGACATACATCATGAAGAAGTTGTTCGTCACGACGATCATCAGCATGGAGAAGGTGAACAAACCGAGGAAGGAAAAGTAACGAGAATAGCGGACGTCTCCTTGCATGTAGCCGATCGAAAACAGATGGACAAAGGCGCTCACGATGGTGACGACGACCATCATCACCGCAGACAGGTTGTCGATCATGAAGCCCAGTTCGATCTTGAGAGGGCCGATGAATGGGACGTTGCCGAAATCGACCCACGGGAAGCTCACCTGGATCGTCTCTCCGCTATAGCTCGTGAGCTTCACAAAGAGAACAACCAGCGAGATTCCCATCGCGATGAACAGGATTCCCGTCTCGAGCCAATCACCCTGCCGCGGGATTCGTTTCCCGAAGAAGATCAGGGCGAGGAACCCGACGAGAGGGAGCAGAAGAGTTACGACGGTCAGTTGAACGAGCGTATCCTGTGCCATCCGTTATTCCTTCAGACGGCTGACTTCGTCCACGTTCACTGTGTTGAACTGTTGGTAGATATTGAGGATGATTGCGAGCATAATAGCCGCTTCAGCGGCCGCGAGGATGATGACAAAAACAGCAGCAAGCTGTCCATCCATGTTCATCCCGCCGTATCGAGAGAATGCGATAAAGTTGATGTTTGCGGAATTGAGAATCAGCTCTATGCCCATGAGTACCATGACGGCGTTTCTGCGCGTGACGACGCCGAAAATGCCGAGCGCGAACAGCAAACCGCTGATGAACAGGTAATGCGTCAGACCAACTTCAGGAAGCATCTCTTAGAATCCGCAAGATTCAGTGTGTTTTTCGCTACCTTCGCGCAATCATCGCCGCACCCAGGAGCGCCACGAGCAACACAACGGAGGCAACCTCGAAGGGGAGCAGAAATTGCGTCATCAAGAGTTCACCGATTCTCGAAGCCGACGAGGAAAACTCCCTCAAGGGCAAGACTTTCCAATCAGTGATCCAGTACACCCATCCCAGGGTACCCGCCACGGCAGCAGTAACGATCACGGCAGGTAAGGTCTGCAGCGTCCCGGTTTTTATCTCCACGCTTACGACTTTGCTGGTGAGCATGACGCCGAAGAGCAAGAGAACCAAGATACCCCCGACGTAGATCAACAGCTGAGTAACAGCGAGGAAATCGGCGTTCAGCAACACATAGAGACCGGCGACTCCGAAGAAGGTGAACAGCAGCGAGAAGGCAGAGTAGATGATGCTGCGGGAAAAAACAACGATGAAGGCTGAAATGACTGTAATGAGTGCGAAGACGTAGAAGACGATATCAGCAAGACTCATACAGGATCCGGCTTTTCGTTCTTAGAGGTGTCTGGCTTCGGTTGTTCCTGCTTCGGTGCCTCCGTCTTCGTCTGCGATGGATGACCAAGCTGTTGACCCGTGGTCGCAGCCGTGGGCTTGGGTGTGGCAGGCTTCGCGGCGGCTGCGGCTCTCCTCGCAGCCTGATCTTTTTCCCATTTCTCGTGCTTGGTCTTCGCTTCCTCAACCTGATCCGGAGCCATCGCGCTGTAGTTGTAAATAAAATTGTGGCGTTCGAACTCCGAAAACTCAAACACGTCCGTCATCTTGATGCACTCCGTCGGACAGGGGTAAACACAGAGACCACAATAGCAGCACTTGGCGATGTCGATGTCGAACTTCGGCACCCACAGTCGTTTCTTCATCCCATTGGACGTGATGCCGAGGTCGTCTCCGGGAATGGACTTGATGGTATCGATATAGATGCAGTCGACCGGGCAGGCCTTCGAACACAGGTCACACCCTATGCAGTCGTCGATGTTCACGTACAGGCGGTTTCGCGCGCGATCTGGAAGCTTCAACTTCACGTCCGGATATTGGATGGTTACAGCAGGGACGAACAGGTGCCCCCACGTCACTTTCATACCGATGAGAACCGTGTAGATTCCCATCCAGATATTTCGAAAATATTGTTTCACTTCATTCATATCCTGATCACCTTGATCTGAGGGTTATAGGATCATCCAGAGACCGACTGCGACGATATTGGCAAATGCGAACGGTGTTAACACCTTCCAACCGATGTACATGAGCTGATCGACGCGCAAGCGGGGCAGCGTCCACCGCAGCCACATCTGGATGAAGATGAACACCATTCCTTTCGTGATGAACCAGAAAACACCCAAGAGCGGACCGGAGAGAAAGTCACCGAATGGACTGTTCCAGCCTCCAAAAAACACCGTGGCGCCAATGGCCGACACTGCGAACATGTTTGCGTACTCCGCGAGGAACAGGAGCGCAAATTTCATCCCGCTGTACTCCGTGTGGTATCCAGCGACGAGCTCCGACTCGGCCTCCGGGATGTCAAACGGTGCACGATTAACCTCTGCAAGCGAAGCGACAAAATAGATCAGGAATGCAATGAACACAAATGGAAACTTCTGGAAGATCATCCAGTTCCAGAACCAGCCGCTTTGCATGTGATTGAACTCTTGCAAGTTGAGAGTACCCGCAATCATCACGACCGATAAAAGGGCCAGCACGCTCGGTATTTCGTAGCTTACAATTTGCGCGGCCGACCGCATCGCACCAAAAAGGGACCACTTGTTGTTCGAAGACCATCCGGCCATCAAAATGCCGATCACGACAACCGCCGACACGGCAACGAGATAAAAGAGACCAAGGTCGATGTTGCTACCGACATATTCGCTGCTGAACGGGATGACCGCAAACGCTGCATACGAACCGACAAATACAATAAACGGCGCGAGGACGAACAGGGTCTTATCCGCAGCCGTCGGTACTATGTCTTCTTTTTGCAAAAGCTTGAGAATATCTGCGATCGTCTGCGCCCATCCATGCCATCCTCCCACGCGCATGGGACCGAGTCGGTCCTGCATGTGAGCGGAGACCTTACGCTCGAGCCACACCGCGAAGAGCGCATACGGGACAATGAACAGGAGCGGCGGTACGGCGAGCAGGGCGTACACGCCGATATTGTCTCCCATCAGATTCTTCAGCAGTTGTTCCATCTGCGTCTCGTTAATTTACCGATCCACTTCACCGAGAACGATATCCACACTCCCCACGATCGCGACCATATCCGCAATCATGTAGCCTTTGCTTATCTCGGGCAAGACGCTTAGGTTCACGAATGCGGGTGAGCGTGCCTTCACGCGGTACGGACTGACGGTTCCGTCGCTGATGATGTAAAGACCGAATTCTCCACGCGGAGACTCGGTCCGAACATACACCTCACCGATCGGGGGGCGAATTCTCTTCGGTACAGCTGATTGTACGTCGCCTTCACTCGGGATCTGCGCGAGAGCTTGCTCGATGATTCGCACACTCTGCTCCATCTCTCGAACCCGAACTATGTAGCGATCCCAGCAGTCGCCAACGGTACCCATCTCTCCTTTTCCAACAATCACGTCAAATTCCAGACGCGGGTAGATCGAGTAGGGATCGTTCCGACGAAGGTCCCGGTTTACTCCGGAACCACGGAGCATCGGCCCAGAGCACGCGTAGTTGATGGCTACCTCTGCCGGCAATATGCCGATGTTGCCTGTGCGTCCTATGAATATCCCGTTGTAGGAGAGCAGATCGTTCAGCTCTTTGATCTTCGGCTTAAAGTATTGACAAAACTCCTTTGCCTTGTCGATGAATGTCGGAGGCAAGTCGTGCGACACTCCGCCCACCCAGATATAATTGTAGAGGAGTCTCGCACCGCATGTCATCTCAAACAGGTCGAGGATCTTCTCTCGATCGCGGAAGCAGTACAAGAAAGGCGTGAAGGCACCGACGTCCAGACCGTACGTTCCGAGTGCGATCAGATGGCTCGCGATGCGTTGAAGCTCCGCCATGATGACCCGAATGTACTCTACACGCTCCGGCACCTTGATGCCGAGCAGCTTTTCCACGGCCACCGCGTAGCCAAAATCCATCGACATCGATGCAAGGTAATCCATCCGGTCTGCGTAGGGGATGACCATCTGGTAGTTGATCATCGCTTCCGAATGCTTTTCGAAGCAACGGTGGAGGTAACCGATATGAGGAATGACATCAACGATAATCTCGCCATCGACGACAAGCTCCAATCGCAGCACGCCGTGCGTAGAAGGGTGCTGCGGGCCCATGCTCAGGACCATCTCTTCCGTTCGTACGGTCTTCCCGGTGGACGTCGGTGGCGGCTTAGTCTCTAGTTTCTCCTTTGTCTCGAGCATTCGGTGTATGGTCAAGAATTTTGAACAGTCAGAACATTTAGTACGGGACTTTCATGCCGTGGTAGAATTCCTGGACTTTGTAATCTTTCCGGAGGGGATATCCTTCCCAGTCGTCGGGGCAGAGGATCCTCCTCAAATCGGAATGTCCCGTAAACCTGATTCCCATCATATCGTACGCTTCACGCTCGTGCCAGTTGGCACTCTTCCAGACTGCCTCGACCGATTGAACCTCCGGCTTGTCTTTCGGTACTCTCACCTTCAGGGTGATCTTGTGGTTGTGCCTCAGAGAATTCAAATGGTAGACCACACCAAGGTTGCCATCGTTGTAATCAACACTGCTCAAACACATCAGATAATCGAACTCCAGGGCCGGATCATCCCGCAAGTACAGACCGATCTCCTTCGTTCGGTCCGGCGCTATCTGAACATAAGGATCGACCACCGCATCCGGTTTGAATTCCAAGATCGCGTCACCGAACTTCCCTTTCAGCTGATCGTGTATCTCCTGGGACGTCATCGCTGATCAAGCAACCGCTTTCTTCACTAAGCTCTCGTTCCTCACTTTTTCCTGCAGCTTCATGAGTCCTTCCAGCAGTGCTTCCGGACGAGGTGGGCATCCTGGCACGTATACGTCAACGGGGATAACCCGGTCAACACCCTTCAGCACGTGGTAACCATGCTCCCAGTACGGTCCTCCGCACGTCGCACAGCTCCCCATCGAGATCACATAGCGCGGCTCCGCCATCTGCTCGTACAAGCGTCTGACTCTCTCCGCCATCTTGATCGTCACCGTACCCGCCACAATCATCACGTCCGATTGAC
>JAZGDE010000065.1:0-16382 GCA_036477295.1 Bacteroidota bacterium
TGGGAAGACCATCCGGCGAATCGTTCAGGAAACTGGCGCGGAAATCAGCATCGAGGACGACGGTCGCGTCATCATTGCCTCCGTCAATAAAGAGCCGGCCGAGAAGGCGAAAGCGATTATCGAACGAATGGTGGAACTGCCGGAAGTGGGGAAGACATACCGAGGGGTCGTGAAACGAATCATGGAATTCGGTGCATTCGTGGAATTCCTGCCGGGAAAAGATGGACTGGTCCATATTTCTCAAATCGATACGCAGCGGGTTAACAAAGTCAGCGATGTGCTGAAACTCGGCGATGAAATTGAAGTAAAACTGGTTGAGATTGACAGAGAGGGTCGATACAACCTGAGCAGAAAAGCGCTTCTCCTTCCACCGGGAGCGGAGAAAGAAGAGAGGCATCGTCCCTATGGCGGTCACGGTGCCGGGCCAGGCGGAGGCCATGGTCGGCACAGCGAGCCGGCGAGAGAAAAAAGATAACACGCCTGGTCTCTTTCCACGGGTACATCGTTGAAGCAACCTCGAAACCGCGTGATCCTGATTGTGTTGGACGGGTTTGGGATCGCAGAAAACACTTCGGTCAGTGCGATCGCAAAAGCGAAAATCCCAATCATCGCCGATCTCTTCAGGAAATTTCCCTGGACTCCCCTCAATGCCTCGAGTGAAGACGTTGGGCTGCCTGAGGGTCAGATGGGAAATTCGGAGGTGGGCCACATGAATATCGGCGCCGGTCGTGTCGTGTATCAAGACATCACGAGGATCAGCCTCGCGATCCGAAGCGGCGAATTCTTCAAGAATCCTGCACTGCTGGGCGCAGTTGAGCACGCAAAGAAAAAACCCTCCTCGCTCCACCTGATCGGCTTGTTCTCCGACGGCGGCGTCCATAGTCATCTTCAGCATCTCATTGCCCTTCTCGACCTTGCAAAGCGAAATGGTCTGCATTCTGTGTTCGTCCATGCGTTGACGGACGGACGGGACACGCCTCCGGAGAGCGGCGTCGAGTACATGCGGCAGTTCCTTAGGAAGTCAGCGGAACTTGGAGTAGGAACGATCGCCACGATCATGGGCCGCTACTACGGAATGGATCGTGACAGCCGCTGGGACCGGACTGAGAAGGCATATCGAGCCATGACAGAGGGAGTCGGCAAATCGTCGGAAGATCCCATCTCGGCGATAGAAGCTTCGTACAAGGAAGGGGTGACTGACGAATTCATCATGCCGATCGTCATCCAGAGGCATGGAGCACCGGTGGCCACAATCCAGGATGGCGATGCTATTGTTTTCTACAATTTTCGAGGGGATCGAACGCGGCAGTTGACGCGTGCCCTCATCATGGACGATTTTGGTCATTTTCCTCGGTGGAAGCTCGAGATTCATTACGTGTCGATCACCCACTATCATGCTGACTTTCGCGTTCCAATTGCCTTTCCCCCCTCCTTTCTCGCGAACACGCTCGGCGAGATAGTCTCGAGGCTCGGGTGGAAACAACTTCGAATCGCGGAAACAGAAAAGTATGCTCACGTGACGTACTTTTTCGGCGGGGGAAATGAGGCGCCATTTCCGGGGGAGGATCGTGTATTGATCCCTTCACCGCGAGGAGTCCCGACGTACGACCAGAAGCCAGAGATGAGCGCTCGCGAAGTGACGGATCGAGTCGTAGAAGAAATCAAGAGCGGAAAGTACGAACTCATCGTACTGAATTATGCCAACGCCGACATGGTCGGCCATTCCGGTGTGATGAACGCGACGATCAAAGCAGTGGAGGTATTGGACGAATGCTTGAGGAAGGTCGTTGCCACCTCGCGGGAGAAGGGGTACGTTGTGATCATCACTGCCGATCACGGTAACGCTGACAAAATGATCGACGATGACGGTGGCCCCCATACGGCGCACACGACAAACCTCGTGCCGTTCATTCTGGTGAAAGACGATTTCGGGGGGGAGTTGAAATCGCAGGGCAGACTGGCGAACATCGCGCCAACCATTCTCGACCTGATGGGCGTTGACGTTCCTCCGGAGATGGAAGGGAAGTCTCTTCTAGACGCGTCGCAGGTTTCCGAAAGCACCATGAGAATGCTAAAGGAGCCATGAAGCAGGTCGTGGCTAAGGCCGCACGGTTGCGTGGTGAGGTGGACATGCCGGGGGACAAATCTATCATCCACCGCGCGATGATGATTGCCAGTGTGGCAGAAGGCTGGTCTGAGCTTCGAGGAGCACTCAACGCCAGCGATCCTCGAAGTACACTGGGCTGTCTCAACCATTTGTGCGTGGAGACAGCTGTCAAGGACGGAGTGGTGCGGATCCACGGACAAGGCTTGCACGGGTTCGCGCGACCTTCTTCCGTCCTTGATGCAGGGAATTCAGGCACGACGTTGCGCTTGCTGACCGGACTCCTCGTGGGTCAGCGATTCGACTCGAAGATAACCGGCGACGAGTCGCTGGTTCGTCGTCCGATGAAACGAATCATTGATCCACTTTCCCAAATGGGCGCCCGGATCGAAGGGACTGCGATGCATACTCCTCCACTCTCGATCCATGCAGTTAATGCGCTGCATCCCATCGAATACACCCTGTCGTTGCCGAGCGCTCAGGTAAAATCGGCCATTATATTCTCCGGCTTGTACGCCGAAGGGGTGACTCGCATCGAAGAGCCGGTACGTTCCCGGGATCACACCGAACGCATGCTCGGATTAACGGTGCGAGAAAAAGACGGTCGAAGAATTATCGAGGTTGAAGGGGGAATGAAGATCGAGGGCAGGTCGGTGAATATTCCGGGAGATCTTTCCTCAGGGTCTTTCTTTCTCGTTGCAGCAAGCGTGGTTCCGAAATCAGAACTCGTACTCAAAGGGGTGTGCATGAATCCCACTCGAACCGGTGTCATCAATCTCTTGCGGTCGATGGGTGCGAACATCATCGTGGAAAATGAACGAACGGTCGATAGCGAGCGAATCGGGGATCTGATGGTCCGGGCTTCGGATCTCACAACCGACTTCTGCACAAGAGGAGGCGCCATCGCGAACATCATTGACGAGATACCGGCACTCTCCGTTGCTGCCGCATGTGCAAAAGGTTGCTGGGAGGTTCGAGGTGCCGCTGATCTCCGAAACAAAGAGAGTGACCGCATCCGCGCGATTGTGTCGAACCTGAGGTCGGTAGGTGCCTCGGTGGACGAGTACCCCGACGGATTTGTGATCGAAGGGGGGAAGCCTTTAGTTGGAAAAGTGTTGGAAAGTTTTGGGGACCATCGGATCGCGATGATGTGCGGAATTTTGGGTTTGGCGGCAAAAGGAACGACTGAGATTCCGGGGGCCGAAATCGCTGAGATCTCCTTTCCAGACTTCTGGGATATCCTTAGACGAATTTCGTCGTGATGTCGTAATCAATCTGAAGAATTTGCTATGGCAAGCGTGAAGATTGAAAACGTCAAGAAAGTCTACGACGGTGGCGTTGTCGCCGTCCAGGACGCGAACATTGAGGTTCAGGACAAAGAATTTGTGGTTCTGGTGGGGCCGTCCGGTTGCGGAAAGTCAACCATGCTCCGAATGGTGGCGGGACTCGAGGAAGTGTCGGAGGGCATGATTTACATCGACGGGCGCCTGGTGAATGGAGTGGCACCGAAGGACCGAGACATCGCGATGGTATTTCAGAACTATGCTCTCTACCCGCACATGACCGTCTATGAGAACATGGCATTTGGCTTGAAATTGCGAAAGTATCCGAAAGCCGAAATTGGCGGACGGGTACGCGAGGCTGCACAGATCCTGGGTATCGAGGCCTACTTGGACCGGAAACCGAAAGCGCTCTCGGGCGGTGAGCGACAGCGCGTCGCAGTCGGACGTGCAATCGTCCGGAAACCGAAAGTGTTTCTCTTTGACGAACCACTGAGCAATCTGGACGCCAAACTGCGGGTGCAGATGCGGACGGAAATCTCGAAACTCCATCAGAAGCTAGGTGCGACGATGATCTATGTGACGCACGATCAGGTGGAAGCGATGACGATGGGAGACAAGATCGTCCTGATGAAGGATGGCTTTATCCAACAGACCGACACGCCACTGAACCTCTACAACTATCCGAAGAATAAGTTCGTTGCCGGATTTATCGGCAGCCCGTCGATGAATTTCATCCCGGGGACAATCGTGAAGGGGAGGGGTTGGTATTTTCAAGAGAAAGGGAGTTCCCTCAAGCTTCGGCTGCCGGCTGCGGCAGAGAAGAAACTCAAGCCGTACGCTCGGAAGGAAGTTGCGTTTGGCATCCGGCCTGAGCATATCTATGAAGCGGCTCGTTCCGAGGCTGCGGGGATGAAAGCCAAAGGGAAAGCGAAGCTGGAAGTCGTCGAACCCATGGGGAACGAGTTGTTTCTCTATTTCACGACGGAAAGCGGGAATCAGTACGTAGCGCGGGTCAACGCAGCAGAGCAGCCCACACCGGGGAGCACAATCGAATTTGTGTTCGACACCTCAAAGGCCCACTTCTTTGATCCGGAGACGGAAACGGTAATCGAGTAGGGGGAGGATGGAATCTCGGTTCTGGGCGCTGGCCTTGAATTCCGTATGAATTCTAAATCAAGAGCGCACGCATCGCTCGGGCGAGAGCCCCGACATTTTGCATGTCGGGACTTTTTATTTTCTTAGGACGAGGGAAAATGCGGCAGAGTCAAACGATTTTCTTACAGGCGTATCACCTGATGCTTAAACTTATCGATCTGCACTTCTCCTGTAAGCCATTGAACAAATTCCAATCCGTACTTGTTCAGGAAATGGACGATGTTCAACTCGCGTTCTTGGAGAGTGAAGTTTGGGCAGACATGGTTAGCGGCTTTCTGAATCTGCTTCAGTGCTAAATCGTGCTTCTTCTTCTGTGCCTCCACAGTTTTCTCCTTCAGTACGCTGACCAAGCTGTTCATTCTTGATTTGGTACTCTCTAGCGGTCCGGTGAGGGTTTGCTCGACCTGATTGAGTGCAAAGCCAAGTTGGTCGAGACTGGTATCGATTTGTTTATGCGCGACGGTGAACAATCCATTCACATCCACCTCGGATAGCTGATCGATCACCTTCCTCGAGACGTTCTCGAGCTCCCCGAAGAATTCGAGCAGTTGAAGCTGATATTTCTCAAGAACTCTTTCTACCTTTTCCTCGAGGAGCGTAACACTCGACCGAGGATATACTATCGGCATCGTCACATCGTAATACTTGTACACGGGCTCCAGCTGGGCGAAGTATGCGATTTCTGATGGCCCACCGACGTACATCGCAGTCGGGAGAAGGTAATCCTGACAGATCGGGCGAAGGACGACGTTTGGGCTCAACAACTCGGGTGACGTTGCGGCTATGGACTCGAGTTCATTCGTCGTTAAATGGTGGCGTGTGCCTTTGAGGACGAAATCCTTCTCGCGGTCTCGTGGTTCGATCAAGTAGCGTCCCCCTCTATGGAATAAAAAGAGATTCACCGCCCTCGGCTTCACTTGGGCATGGTACCGCTCCTCAAGTTCAGCGCTCCGATCGATGACCGCCTGACCAATCCTTGGAAAGTTCTGGATCTCCCGCTGGAAGATGGGAACGAGCATGTCTTTGATTTCCCTGTCGTTCGAATTGAGGTAGACAAGTCCGAACTCTTGAAAAAAAGAATTCAGCAAACCCACAAAGGCGGCAGAAAAGGAAGCTCCCGGCGTATAAAAGCTCTGGAGCATCGACAGCAATGTGGGCTTAAATTCTGTGTTGACGAGGACGTCTTCCAGTTTTCGAAAAAAACCGGAAAGCGAACCATCAAACGTAATGTTCCCCACAGGATCAACATTCTTCTCGAGCCGTTTCCTGTCGCTGATATACTGGATCTTTGTTGGAAGGTTTTCCCGTGAGATCAGTGTGATGGCGTTTACTTCTTCAAAATCGTGGTCTTCTCCTTCAAGCCAGAAGACCGGAATGAACTTGAAGGTAGGATACCTGTGAGCAAGATCTCGACACAACGTAATCGCGGTGATGATCTTGTAGAGGGTGTAGATGGGTCCTCCGAGAATGCCAAGCTGCTGGCCCGTAACAACAGCAAACGTCGTGTCGCTTTCAAGGAGCGCTATATTCTGGAGAGTTTTTTCACCGCACCCGTACGCGTAGTTCTGTCTACGAAGAATGTCTGAAAGCCGCTTCCGATCACGTAGTCGAGCTTTAGCCGCGTTGAGAATCCGGTTGATGTCGTTCGGAGAACGAAAGTTGCCGTTGTAATACTGCTGAACATTTTCAAAGTTATAGAGATAATCGCAGTACAGCGAGGAAAATCCACCGACGCTGTTCGAGATTTCTCGGAAGTCAATCCAGGTCATTGGTGGCGCAGATCGTCGTGGCCGGGAATTAATTGCAAAATATACGACATGCCCGCAAGAGAGTCAAGAAAGATCCTGAGCAGGAAGCGTTCTTTTCAATTGCATCTTTTGAGACTATTCCTATGTTGGGGGGTATTTTATTTCATGAGGCGAAGGATATGCATACTTCAACGCGATTTTGTCGCAGACGCCGGAATCGAACTTCAGAGTTCCCGTTTCGATAAGGGCCTCGAGCCGGAACTCTACAGCCAGCCCCCACTGTGTACTTGACTCTATTTCCTTTTCCCCGCAAACTACGACTGGTTGGGAGCTCGCCGGTGAGGGTGAGCGGCGGCCAAACCCTGTATCAGAGACCAGGCCACGTGGGTGTTACGACTGAATTCATCAGTTCAGTTCTAGCGACGGGTATCGTGAAAATCTTTGTTCTTGTTGACATTCTGCATTTGTTTGGTTATATTTTTTGATGTGGTTACGGGAAGTTTTAGAGCAGTGCACAAGATGACGGCTTCATTGAATCAATACAGTCGCCAATCTGGCGATCAGAGGTTGAATGGCTGAGAACGGAACAATCCATAGCCCATCCGCACAAGTAACTGCTAGCAAAACCTCGCGACCCCTGAAGAAGAAAAAGTCCAAGATTATCGCTATTGTTCACCCCGAAGGATGTACTGGATGTGAGGTGTGTATAGAGTTCTGTCCCGTGGACTGCATTTACAAGGTTCCCGGACCGGAGCATCCCGACCAGCACTCGTTCGGTAATGTGAACGGGGTCGTCGTCGTTGATGAAGAGGTTTGTATCGGTTGCAAGCTGTGCGCTAAGTATTGCCCTTGGGAAGTTATCGATATGATTCCGCGAGAGGAAGAAGCGAGCGTGGCTGCGTGACCCTGGATGAAGATCCTGTATGGAGTCTTGTACGAGGGCTATGAATGTCGCCGCGGTTTGCCCCGAGTGGGCCGCTTTCCAGGTGGCGAAGCGCTACAGCTTTTGACAGGAATGCTGCAATATGTCCGATGAACAGAAGGTAAATACAAGCGATGCCAAGCACGAACCGAAGAAGGTTGAGTCGGTAGCACCACAGGAACGGAGGCAGGACACGAATTCGACGGCTGCCGAGAGCGGACAGAAATCTCCTGAGCCTGCTTCGACAGCGACAATCCCGGGTCCGAGCAAACCCGTCCCGCCGAAGCCAAGAATCACAGATTCACCTGCGCGGAAGGCGAAACAGGACCGACCACCGGCTCATGATCCGGGTATCTGGAGGATGAATCGGAGAAACTTCCTCAACGTGGCGGGCTGGATGGCGTTTCTGACCTTCATCGTCACCTCTGTCATCGCGACTCTCCGGTACATGTTTCCGCGTGTCCTATTCGAACCACCCACAAAATTCAAGATTGGGTTTCCAGGTGATTTTGTCGTGGGTGAGGTAAATGAGAGTTTTAAGGACGGACACCGGGTCTGGATCGTTCGGGAGAAGGAAGGATTCTACGCTTTAATAGCGATTTGCACCCATCTCGGTTGCACGCCGAATTGGATGGCGAACGAGGATAAGTTTAAATGTCCGTGTCACGGCAGTGGATACTACCGGAATGGCGTTAACTTTGAAGGTCCAACGCCGCGACCATTGGAGCGTGCGTATATCGCTCTCGGAGATGATGGTCAGATCGTGGTCGATACGAGTATAAAGTTTCGGTATGAATTCGGTCAGTGGGTGAACCCTGCTTCCTACATGAAATACACGGGCGCATAGTTCGTATCTTTGGCTTGGTCAAGATAACGAGGAGGTTTGTTCATGCCTGGCTTGATGGAAAAGTGGCGGAAGTCTGAGATCTACAAGTCGATGTTCCGGCACAGTTATCAGGACACTCAGCGGAACCGCGCGCTCCAGATTGTTGACAACGTGTGGCTCCACCTCCATCCGGTCCGAATCGGTCGTCATGCATCGAATCTGAGCTACACGTGGGGGATGGGGGGAATTACGTTTCTCCTGTTTCTTGTGACACTCGTAACCGGTGTGATCCTAATGTTCTACTACCGGCCCACAGCGCAATACGCCTACGAAGACATGAAGTACCTCATGAACGATGTTCCGTTCGGTCCTCTGATCCGCAACATGCATCGTTGGGCGGCTCATGGAATGGTCATCACGGTTATGTTGCACATGTTTCGCGTCTTCCTGACTGGATCATACAAGCCTCCTCGTCAATTCAATTGGGTGATCGGTGTTACGCTCCTCGTCCTGACGTTGCTCCTGAGTTTCACAGGCTACTTGCTCCCGTGGGATCAGTTATCGATTTGGGCAGTAACCGTGGGAACGAACATGGCGGGTGCGACGCCATTGATCGGACACGAAGGTCCGCTCGGAGTTGAACTTGGAATGCGCCCAGACAATGACGTTCGGTTTCTTTTGCTCGGGGGAACCCAAGTCGGACCACCAGCTCTTCTTCGGTTCTACGTTCTCCACTGCATTTTCTTGCCCCTTGTTGCCGGTATCTTGATGATCGTCCATTTCTGGCGTGTGAGAAAGGATGGAGGGATCTCAGGTCCGACGACCGGTCAGAAACTTTTCTAATCTTTCTCTTTATCGCTCGGTAGCGGATGGAAAACCTCCTGAAAATTATCTCCAAGCCGGATAACATTCCGATCGTCATGCTGACGATTCTTGTGACGTTCTTCTTTGGTCTGTTCATTGTGAAAGTCCGCAAGAACGACAGCCAGGAGATTCCCGAGGAAGCGAAGTTGGATGACAAGGTTCAAGTGTGGCCGTACCTCGTTCGCCTAGAATTCCTCATGACGATCGCCATCATGGCAATCTTGGTCGTATGGTCGATCACGATTAACGCTCCCCTCGAAGAGCCGGCGAATCCTTCGGTGACTCCCAATCCATCAAAAGCACCATGGTACTTCCTCGGTTTGCAGGAAATGCTTGTCTATTTTGACCCGTGGATCGCGGGTGTCTTGTTACCAACGTTGATCATTGTCGGGCTGATGGCAATTCCATACTTAGACATCAACGAAAAAGGCAATGGCTACTATACCTTCAAAGAACGGAAGTTCGCGATCACGGTATTCTGTTTTGGTTTTATCATGCTCTGGGTAACTCTCATATTCCTTGGAACGTTCTTCCGAGGACCGGGATGGAATTTCTTTTGGCCTTGGGAGTACTGGGATGTCCACAAGATTGTCGTCCTCAGCAACGTCGACCTATCGGAATATTTCGGCTTGCCAACTCGACTGCCTGATAACAGGTTGAATCCGATGGCCTTTCTCTTTGGGGCTGCGGTGTTCTTCGGTTACTACAGCCTCGGTGTGTTGTTCTATTTCAAGTATAGGAACAGGGAATGGATGCAGAAACTCGGTATGGTGCGGTATTCGATTATCGCCTATTTGTTGCTGTCGATGGGTGGATTAGTGATCAAGATCATGTTGCGAATTTTCCTTCCGTTCTTCGGGATCAACCCCGTCAAGTATGTTTGGGTCACCCCTTGGTTTAATGTCTAGCGACTAGCACACGTCGAGAGGAGCCTTCTCGTTGCTATTTGAGAAACGAAGGCAAACCCCTGTTGAGGAGCGAAGTTACGCGACGCACTATCTGGTGCTGAGTGCGTTGCTCTTCGTCGGGACCGCATGGGCGGTCTTCGATGAAGTTCTCATCCGGCGGCCGTGGAAAGAATTCCAGCATGGCTTCTACGATTTACAGGTGGAGAAGCTCCAAGTTGCACACGAAGAGGCACTGAGCCGGGTGGATC
Source organism: Bacteroidota bacterium (assembly GCA_036477295.1). Classification (GTDB taxonomy): domain Bacteria; phylum Bacteroidota; class Ignavibacteria; order UBA10030; family JAZGDE01; genus JAZGDE01. The sequence goes on from JAZGDE010000065.1 coordinate 10,059, forward strand.
CTTCTCGTTTGCAGCAGTTGCAGCGCCGGCTCGCGGAAGCACGAGAGCTCCTCAAGAGGCCGGAATACGAGCAAGCACAGGAGCAGCTGGAGGACCTTCAACTCCAGCTGATGGATGTGACTCGAGAATGGCAGTTCGCTCGAAGTCGATTTGATGCCTTGTATTACGCCTTCAAGACGGAGCGGAATGAAGGTTATGAGGATCCTGGGAAAAAGGAACGTTTGAGCAAACTGGAACAAGAAATCGCGGAGTACAAGGGACGGATGGATGAATCCAACGAACGAATTGCTGAAGTGATGAAGGTCATTGATTCGTCCAAGGGCCAGGTCGACCGACTGAAAGTTGAGATTGCATCCCTGCTTGAAGAACCTAGCAGGATCGAGACGAAGATTGTCGCAGCGAAGCGTGCCCCTGTCGAGATCAAGCAAGTGGTCCTGAATGATTTTGAGATTACAAACTTTAGAGAAGTCAAATCGCGGGTGGACCGCTGCCAGACGTGCCATCTCGGTGTTGGAGAGGAGCTCTTCAAGGATGCTCCTCAACCCTTCAAAACCCACCCAATTCCTGAGCTTCTTGCTATTCATCCCCCGGAACTTTTCGGCTGCACTCCGTGTCATGGGGGTCAAGGCCCTGCGCTGACGCCCGGTGATGCACACGGTGACGCAGATCCCCACTGGGAGTGGCCGATTCTGCGTGGTGAGAATGTGTATGCCGGCTGCAATTCCTGTCACTACGACGAGGCCGTAACAAAATACGCGGAGCCACTGAATAAAGCGAAAATGCTTTTGACGGAATCGGGATGCTTCGCATGCCACGACATCAAGGGATTCAATGACCTTCAGAAGATCGGGCCGGAGCTGAACGACCTGAACGCCAAGGTAAAACCCGAGTGGCTCTTCCGATGGATCAAGAATCCCAAGGAGTATAACGCTCACACTCGGATGCCGAATTTCCGATTCGATGACGAGCAGTCGGAAGCCGTCACAGCCTACCTCGTTTCCATCGGCGAGGGAAGCCAATATCGCCCTGCCCGCCCACCAGGTTTTTATCGAGGAGGTAACGCACAGCGCGGGAAAGAACTGGCAGGTACGGTTGGCTGCATCGGCTGCCATGTCGCCGGCGTTGAAACGAGAGTTCGGGAAGCACGAGGGACGAGTTATGACATAGCACCAGAACTCACGAGGGTCGGGAGCAAGGTCGACCCCGACTGGCTCTTCGACTGGCTGAAAAATCCAAGGCGGTATCACCCGGATACTCGAATGCCCAGTCTGCGTCTCACGGATACAGAGGCTCGCCACATCGTTGCATTTTTGATGACGCTCAAAGATGACCAGCCGCCAGAACCCTTGCAACTCAACCTGAACGATCCGCAGAAGATCGCACGAGGAAAGTCCCTCATTCGGGAATATGGCTGCTTCGGATGTCATGACATCAAGGGGATGGAAGGTGTGGGGAAGGTGAGTGTTGCTCTGTCCGAGTTCGCACGAAAGCACCTGGACCAGATGGACTTCGGTGATACGAAAGTCCCCCGCACGTGGGATGACTGGGTATATAACAAGTTCAAAGACGCACACGTGTTCGCGACCGATCGGATTGTGCAAAAGATGCCCGTGTTCTCATTCTCCGATGCGGAAATCAAGTCGTTGCGGATGTTGTTTAAGAGTTTCGTGAAAGAGCGCCCTCTCGAAGCGTATCAGCGCCCATGGACCAGTCGCGAACAGAATTTAGCACTGGGGCAACGAATGACCCAGTTGTACAACTGTATCCAGTGCCATCAGCTGGAAGATCGAGGTGGGTTCATCCTGACTATGTATGACGATCCCGGTCTTGGTCCCCCTCCGATTACGGGCGAAGGCGCGAAGGTTCAGGAACCCTGGCTCCACGGTTTTCTCCAGAACCCGACACCGCTGCGCCCATGGCTAAAGATTCGAATGCCGAGCTTCCAATTGACCGACAAGGAAATCACTACGATCACGAAGTATTTTCTCGCGATTTCGGATCAACAGCTTGAGTTGCGCGACTACGCAAGCTTCCAGCCGGATCCAAAGCTGCTCAAACCCGGAGCCAAGCTGTTCAAGACGCTGCAATGTGAGCAGTGTCATCAGCTGACAGCGGGTGGGCCGATCGACCCCTCCAGTCTTGCTCCGGACCTCGCGCTCGCGAGAACCAGATTAAAGCCGGAATGGGTTATCGATTGGCTCCGGGACCCAAACGAGATTCAGGAGGGAACGAGAATGCCGACGTACTTCTACGAGGGCACTACCCCGGAGCCTGATATTTTGGAGGGTGACGCTGAGAAACAGATTGTTGCGTTGCGCGATCACGTCTTTTCGATCGGCAAGAGCAAATAAGAATACTATTTCCAGTCTCTATTTGTCCGCTTTTCCCCCAACGCTGCAGACCGGCCTGCGACAATACTGCAGTCATTGGACAACCCTACAGAACTTCCCGTTGCATTCTGGGTTTCTCCTGGAAAAATGTTAACGCATCTCGATTGAGCTGCAGTGTGCTCTCTTGCTCTGAGGCAATTTACTTGTTTGTGTGGAGCTTTTTGAGTAATTTGCTACAACAAGAGAGGGGAATGCTCATGAACTATCATCGGCGAACGCCCGTTGTCATGGTGTTCCTCTGTGGACTTCTCTTTCAATCCTGCGAGGAAGATTTCTCACCGAAAGCCCCATTCGAGCAAAAGCTCGTTGTGTTTTCACTCCTCACCGCGGCTCAGGACACCCAGTACGTTCTGATTTCTCGGACGTATGATGTAGAGGGATTCGACCCATTTCGGAACCGTCTGTCCCCGGACGTTTCGGATGCAGAGGTGAAAGTCATTAGAGACGATGGAATGACTATTTTCTTTCAAGACACTACGATTCAACTTGACAGCAACGAACGCTACGGAGAGGAAGGCGTTGCCTACTATGCGGCGGGATTCCGGATCCTTCCTCGTAGGCTTTACCGGCTGGAGGTACAATCACCAGCATATGGACGCGTAACGGCCTCATTCGGGACTCCGGATGCAGTGAGAATCGGACATTCAATCGATCATGAGACCGACGACCTCCTTGTGACAGCGATCAGCCGGGGCGCAAAAGGATTCCTGATACGTCTCTTTGTCGTGTACAAGTTGACGAGTGACAAGATCGCGGTAGAGAAGGCACTCGAAGTTCCTATTTCGATTACAAACGATGGCGAGCGAATTTTCCCGCAGGTGGATCGTCTCAACGCGCGGCGTTTCCGCCGAGATCTCATCGCAGCCGTCCTGGGGGATGCCCTTCGGTCGGCCAGCTCAGGAACCGTGGAAGACATTGGTCGAAGAGTTGTTGTCTGGGCGTTGGATCCGAACGCTTACAACTACTATCAAATCGTTCGCGGTTTCAATGATCCCTTCTCCGTACGTGTGGACGAACCGGATTATACGAACATCGAGGGAGGGCTGGGTGTATTTGGAGGATTGCTCGTGGATTCCCTTTTCGTGAGGACCCAATAGGATAAAGCGAATGGCGATCCGGTCTGATTATCTGCTCGTTTTCCCAGTCTTGACAGTCCTGCTTGTCGTGCAGCCGGACGTCCGGTGCCAGACCTCTCCTGGCTCGCTTCGGGGCGTCGTAACTGACAGTACGACCGGTGAGACACTGCCATTCGCGAACCTTGTTCTTGAAGGTACAAATCTTGGTGCAGCCACAAATAGCCATGGTTTATACCTGATTTCTCACATTCCGCCTGGCAAGTATCGGGTGGCGGTGAGTTATATCGGTTATAAGATCGCGGTCCGCGACGTTTCCATTCACAGTGACCGATCGACGACGCTTTCGTTTGCATTAGCTCCCGAGCCGATTGAGCTGCAAACAGTGATTAAGACAGGAGAACGCTTTCGTCGCGCCGACGAGACGGCGGTGAGCATCCATCCGATTGGACCGGAGGAGATCTCCATCGTTCCTTCGGCTGTGGAGGCCGATATCTTCCGAGTCATTCGTACTTTGCCAGGAGTCGTCTCCACGAGTGACGTGAGCGCACAATTCTTTGTTCGGGGTGGAGCGGGAGACCAAAACCTCATTTTGCTTGACGGAATGACAATCTACAACCCATTTCATGCGTTGAGTCTCTTCAGCATTTTTGACACGGACATCATAAAATATGCTGAATTGCAGACCGGGGGTTTCGGCGTGGAACATGGGACGAGGCTTTCCTCCGTGCTCAATATCGTTACACGCGAAGGGAACCGAAATCGTGTTACCGGTAGAGCGAGCGCAAGCCTTCTTGCCGCAAAGACGATGGTGGAGGGGCCGATCCCGTTCCTGGGCGGTTCTTGGATGGTATCGGGTAGAAAAAGCTATTTTGATGGGACGCTTAAGAAGTTTGTGCATCAGCGTCTCCCGTTGTCGTTCTATGATGCCGTCGGTTCGGCCACTCTGTGGTTCTCTGACATCCAGCGGATTTCGTTTCATATGTTTGCGAGTGGAGATGATGTCCGTAATCTGAGCCTCACAGAACCGAATTACCGCTGGAGAAACCGCGCCTTCGGGATAAAATACACGCAGCCCGTGAGTAACAATTTTCTGGTCGAAATGTTCCTCTCCCGGAGTTTTTTCATGGGTGAATTGGAATCGAAGCAGAGCAATGTGAGACCAGTGTTCTCAAAGGTGGAGGATATCTTTTTCTACGCGAACTTGCTGTCGATCGTGAAGTATCCCAACGAAATGATGGTCGGATTTATGTATCGGCTTCCGCGATTGCGGTATTCGCTGACGAACGCCGCAGGGTTTCCTGTATCCGTGGACAACACGCTCACTGAAGGAGCCATCTGGTTCCAATATAAGTGGGGAAAGCCAAACAAGTATGGAATCGAAGTGGGAGTGCGGACAAATTTTCCTCTACTCGTTGAGGACCTCCGGTACGTATTTGAACCGCGCCTGAACGTTCGATACTCCGTGCTACCGTTCCTTACGCTGCGTGGTGGTGTCGGGCGACATCATCAGCAGATGATCACGGTAACGAACGAAGATGACGTGCTCCCCCTGTTCGAAGCCTGGATTCCTGTGGTCTCTCCCTTTGACCCGGAGCAGGCTGACCATTTCATCCTGGGAATGGAATCGACGGCTTGGCAGAAAGTTGAGATCTCGGTTCAGGGATACTACAAGAAATTTCGAAATCTGGTGTCCTTTAACCGGGACAAAATCGACCGGTTCGACCCTGATTTCGTTCAGGGAGAAGGGAAGTCGTACGGAGTTGAGTTCTTGATCCGCAAAACTTCGGAGAGGTCTTATTGGTGGGCTTCGTACACGTTGGGATGGACTTTCAAGAGAGATAACATTTCAACGTACGCGCCGCGCTACGACCGAAGGCACACACTCAACTTTGTAGCTGTGCTGAAGTTAGGAAAGGGCTGGGAAGCGAGTGGTCGTTGGGAATTTGGGTCCGGTCTCCCATTTACACAATCTGCCGGTTTCTATGACCGTCTGCAGTTTTCTGGAGTATTCGACAGCACGTTCGTTGGAGAGGTCGGTGCTCCCTACACAGTGCTGGGTCCAAAAAACCAGGGCCGCCTGCCTGTGTACCACAGGCTTGACCTCAGTCTATCGAAGGTGCTGAACCTTCGGTTCGCAACCCTGACAGCCGAAGTGGCTATCGTGAATGTCTATGACCGCCGAAATATGTTTTACTTCAACCGCTCTAGCGGACAAAGGGTAGATCAATTGCCTTTCCTGCCGACGATTAACCTTTCCGCTTCTTTCTAAGCAAGTCGGTGTAAGTACTTGTGAGTTGCGAGGTTCGCCGCCGCAAGTTAAAGCATTGTCTAGCTCTCTGTGCACCTGCCATTCCGAGCTCCCTACTCCTCGTCTCGTCCTGTATAAGTGAGCCGATTGCATTTGCCAGAGCGTGAGGGCTACGTGGAGGAACCTGAAGCCCAGTTTCTCCATGAAGTACGATGTCCAGAACGCCATCGCAGTTACTGGATACAACTGGCTTTCCCATCGCCATCGCTTCGATCACGACGCCTCCGAATGCCTCCGCATGGGAGGGAAAGACAAAGATGTCGAATGAAGCCATGATCGCTGGAATATCCCTTCTAAATCCAGTGAATGTTACTAGTCGGTCTAAGCCCAGTTCCTTTGCTCGCCGGCGGATCTGTGCTTCATAGGCGTGCTCCCCAAGACTTGCCTCTCCAACAATTAACGCTCGAACTTTGGGAAATTTTCCCCTGAGGGTTGCCATTGCCTCGAGAAAATCCTCGTGGCCCTTGCCTGGAGAGAATCGACCAACCATTCCGAGGAGAACGTGGTCAGATCTAATCTTGAATTCCCTCCTTATCGGTTCAGGGCTAAC
>JAZGDE010000066.1:0-2908 GCA_036477295.1 Bacteroidota bacterium
GAATCTCTGAAAATCAGCATCATAAGTCGTGAAAATTTTTTCCTCTTTACTCCCATGCTGTCGGAGGTCGCGTCCGGCTCCATCGAAACCCGACACATCGTTCATCCCATCCGACAACTTTGCCGGAAGATCCATTTCTATCAAAGCGTGGTGGAGTCGATTGACTTACGCGAGCGCACCGTCACAGCTAGCCACCCCTCTGCGCCACACCGTCATACCTGGCACTTCGACTATCTTGTTATCGCCCTCGGCAGTGTGACCAATTTTTTCAATTTACCAGGTCTTCAGGAACACGCCCTTACGCTCAAATCGCTGGGGGACGCTATCCACATCCGTAACTATGTCATTGACAAGATGGAACAAGCCGAGATTGAGCAAGACCCCCAGTTGCGTGCAGAATTGCTGACGTTCGTCGTATCGGGTGGAGGCTTTGCCGGAGTCGAGCTGGCTGGGGAGTTGAACGATTTCCTGCGCGAAGCCAGCAGGCACTATGCGTCCATACGTCCGTCGGACATCCACATCTACCTCATCGAAGCACTGCCCAGAATTCTCCCCGAAGTGAGTGAGGAGCTTGGACGGTTCGCGACGGAAAATCTGAAGAAAAGGGGGGTCCTCATCATCACCGGGGTTCAGGTGAACGCAGCGACAGAGCATGCTGTCCAACTGAAGGACGGTCGCGAAATCCGCACACGAACGCTCATATGGACTGCTGGCGTTTCGACAAACCCCCTTGTGGCTCAGTTAGAGTGTCGAAAAGATGAGCTCGGTCGCATAAAGGTCAATGAGTATCTCGAAGTTACAGGATGTTCTAACGCATGGGCTGTCGGTGACTGCGCTTCGGTCATAAACGCTAGCACCGGCAATCCGTTTCCTCCGACCGCCCAGCATGCCCTTCGGGAAGGGAAAGTTACGGCCAGGAACATCGTGGCGGCGATACGTGCTGTCCCCATGGAACCCTTTGAGTACAAGATGAGGGGTCAACTGGCTATGCTTGGACGTCGTGCTGGAGTCGGGATCATTCTGGGTGTTCCGGTTCAGGGATTTCTCGCCTGGTGGTTATGGCGCTCGTACTATCTCCTCCGTCTGCCTACCTTTCAGAAAAAACTTCGGGTTATTACAGACTGGACCATTGACCTATTCTTTCCTCGAGATATTACCCAGATCAAGGTCAGTCGCGGGGTCATCGTTTCCGAAAAACAATCCGTCTAGGTGCTCCCGTCACCACTCAGTAAGTTGTACTGAGATCTACGGCGATGTGATTGTTGGTAACTATTCAAGGAGTCTCATCGATGGTGCAAATGGGCACGCAAGAAAAGAGACTTCGCGGCAAGACGCTTCGCGTCGCTCGGAAGCTCGAGAAGTTTCTCGGCGTTCCAACGCCCTCCTTCAGGAAGGCGCCTCCTCTGGAGATGCTGATCGCCACTTTGCTATCGCAGAACACGAACGACCGCAACAGCCACCGTGCATACGTTCAGTTAAGACAGCGGTACCCGAGATGGGAGGACGTGCTCTACGCTTCAACAAGAGAGCTCGCGAACATCATTCGTGTCGGAGGCATGGCAAATCAGAAGAGTGCGCGGATCAAGAAAATCTTGCGGACAGTGTGGGACAGGCACGGGAGGTTCGATCTCCGGTTTCTCAAGAAGATGACCGATAAAGCAGTGTACGAAGAGCTGCTTTCGTTCGATGGCATCGGTTTGAAAACCGCTGCGTGCGTCATGGTTTTCTCGCTGGGCCGCGACGTTTTCCCAGTTGATACCCACATCCATCGAATCTGCGGTCGGCTGGGCTTGGCGCCGAATTGCAAGACCCCTGAGAAGACCTTCATATTCATGAAAGGGATCGTTCCAAGAGCCCGCGCCTACGCCTTCCACACGAACTTGATTCGCTTTGGACGAAAGATCTGCAAAGCCCAGAATCCCCTCTGTGGAATTTGTCCGTTGTACGACGACTGTGAATGGACTGAAAAATCGAGGTTTGCTGCCATCACAAGGTCAACAAAGGAAGCCGTGGACGTCGACTTCATGCTGCTGGATAACGTGTGAATGCGTTGAGCAGGTTGCTTGGAAGGCAGATGCTACATCGCTTGGTATTCATCCCAGCAGTGCAGTCTAAGTTTGCTGTCAGGGACCCGACATAGTCGTGGTGTCCCGCGCGATAAAGCCTCACCAGGTCGGAACCTCCCAGCTATGTTAGGACGATTGCAATAGTACGCTCTCTTTGCTATATTTTAGCCAAATTTCCTGCGCTGAGAGCCAATTCCGTGCATTTAGATCCCGCTGAAATCCAGACCGTCCTCGTCATCAAGCTGCGAGCCATCGGCGACGTTCTCCTCTCCACGATTGTGACGAAAAATCTCCGGACCGCGTTCCCGCACGCGAGAATCGATTTCCTCACCGAGCGACCCAGTCGTGACATCCTTGCAGGAAACAGGTTCATCGATGAGACCATCGTGTTTGACCGTTTAGCGTTCAACGGCATCAGAATCTTGCTCGAGATTCGCAGAAGAAACTATGATCTCGTAATAGACCTCTTCGGCAACCCTCGGAGCGCATTGATGACGCTCGCCTCGGGGGCGATGCATCGGGTCGGGTATGCATTTCGGATGCGGAGGTTTGCTTACAACATTCTCGTCGAACCCCGCGGGAATACCGTCCACAACACCGAATTCAACCTCGATGCCCTCCGAGCCCTCGGAATCGATGTCTCCGACCGGAGCATTTATTTCCCGTTGAATCTGGGTTCACAAAATTTTGCTGAGCGATTTCTCGAGAAGAACCCCCTGAACGGCCAGATGCTCGTCGCACTCAACGCCGCTGGCGGCTGGTACACCAAGCGGTGGCGGCTTGAACAGTACGCTGCGCTCGGTGACCAGATCATCGAGAAGTTCAATGCGAAGGTGATTCTC
>JAZGDE010000067.1:0-2513 GCA_036477295.1 Bacteroidota bacterium
GACCGGTATCCCTCTGGAGCACGATGATATGTCTTGCGCAAGCCGATGTCGTTCTTGCACTCATAGAAGATGCTCTTGTTCTGCTCAGGTCCGAATCTCGCAGACGCTGCACGGAGACGCTTCGCTCCTTCCCCTACATATTCCTCTTCATCGAGAAGAGCAACGACTGATGGTACCAACACGTTTGTATAGGTTCCCTCTCTCGTGTGTTGCTGGACTTCGAGGCACCTAGCAGTAATGTCGTCAGGCCGGGAGGGATCCCAGAGGATCTCCGCGACGGTCGAATTGGTGGTGCCAAGGTCGATGCCGAGCACACGAACAGGTTTCTCCGGGAGGTTTTTCTCTCCACGACGCGGTTTGAGTTTGATGATGGCTTTCATGGAATTTGCAATGCTCCTTCTCCTAGAAGGGCTTGCCCCGAAGAATTCGGGGAGCCCGGCGAGGTGCCGGAGGGGAAGGCAACGGTATGTGCCAACAGGGGCAGGTCTTGCCATTGGGAGCCGCCATTCAAGACAAGCATTACGACGACCAGCACGACCGCGAGCGGTTTGTTCATTCGTTTAAAACTCTTCTGAGAAGCTGAAGTGATGTATCCCATGCTTCTTCAAACGGCGCCTTCAAGGTTGCCGGAATAAGGTACTCTAGATTGTTCCGCCAGTTGACTGCGTATCCGTCCTTACGTCCAGCGACCCTCGAAATATCGATGGCGGCGAGAGAGAGCCCCTTGACTGCACATTTCTGCGGAAATGCTTCCATCGCCTTGTTAATGTCAACGGCGCCTCGTGTTAGATAGTGAAGATCGTAAACATCTCGAGCGATGTCCCTCTTCCGCTGTCCGGAAAAGGCCCGCAGTTTCTCAACCAAGACCTCTTCCAAGGAATAGACCCTCACTGAGGATTTCGGCAAATCGTTCGTATCGGAGAATGGGTGGATAATTGACGAGTTGACCGCGGGAAAAACGATCTTCTCGTCACGGTTCACGTGTACACGAATGGACCGAGGAGATCCGCCATATTCCCATGGCCCTTCGTAAGACAGTCTTGCTTCATAGGATTCTTTTCCGTAGTCATCCTCGATTGTATCGACCAACACGTCCCGAGCGCCGGTGCGAATGCCGATTGATTCTTCCATGGCATTCTTCGCATCGCCAACGATCTGGCGGAGATGCGACTCAGATACTGCTTTTGTTGCGGTGAAGTCCAGATCCTCAGAGAATCTGTATTCAGGGAAGTAACACTTGCGCAGTGACGTCCCACCTTTAAAGACCCATGATTCCTGGACATGAGGTTGAAGAGCGAGATAGTGAAGAAAACAGCCCAACGCGTAATCGTGATCGACCACGCTCGGATCTACTCCGAAACCTCCAGCTATGCGGCGCACCTCTGCTTCAGAGATCATTCAGAGCTCCGCGTTGACGAGAAGTCTCCAGCGGGTCGAGATTTTTCCCTTTCTCGCTCCAGTTACTTGCATGGGGCTAACACCAGCGGTCAATGTCTGCCGCCAATGATCAAGGATTGCTCGCGCCTCCGCTGGGAGCGTCGGCACGAGGTTCTCGAACAGATAACCGAGGCGCTTCTTGACAGCGCCGTTCGGGAATCGTTCGGCATACTCGTTCAGTGTATTCCACGAGATCTCTTTCGACCCATGTTCCACTGCCTTCGCGAGTTCCTCGATCGACCCGCTCCGTTCCACATCGTCAGCGCAATCGATGAGAGTTTTTTCTTTGTCGGTTACGAGAAACTGTGTACCACGGCGCCAGTGTCTGTCGTGGCCGAAGAATTTTCTCTTTGACACGGTGACGATCTCGTACTCCACACCAAAGACAGTCCGGCGTGGGGTTGACTTCCGTTTTGTCGATTGGACGTAGACGATGCGCGGGATCTGCTCAGTCCAGTTCCAGTGGCGGATGGCACTCCAGTAGGCGATTGCCCCAGGTCGCACGAGAGTGCTGGCCACAAAGTAGGAGTCTTCGCTCCATTTTCGCTCGGGTCCTGCCTCGAATGGAATGACGATGTATTTTCCGCGCTCGATCCTTGCCACCCATCCTTTTTTCTGTAGCACGTAGAGTTTCTTTTTTGCGAGCGATCTGCTGCCCCAGAACTCGGCAGCGGATTGCATGCTGAACTCCCGGCTGTCCGAGGAAAGTCGTGAAAGGAACTCAGCTTCTTTCGGACCTAGCTTGGTTACATTTTTTCTCACGAAAGTACCCTTCTAAAGGTCACTATCGTGTAGAAAAATATAACATTTTACATCAAAAGCAACTGATTTAGAGGAACGGAGTGTCATTCAACCAGCAAATGGCTGAATTTCAACCACGAAATGGACGATTCTCACTATCCTTCGTACCCGACCCGCCTACAAGAAGTTACGGGCAAACCCGCTGCGGAAAACCGATGGGAAGGAGAACCGATACCGAGCAGGATCGTCACGTCGTTGCTGCCCTTGTTTGCGACGATGAGGTCGAGTTTGCCGTCATCGTTCAGATCACCGATGGCAATAGAACTGGGCGAGGT
>JAZGDE010000068.1:0-45478 GCA_036477295.1 Bacteroidota bacterium
TGGAGAAGCTTCCTCACGGGATTCTGTTCTGGCGGAGCATGACACACTGGCTGGGGGGCATGGGGATCATCGTCCTGTCGCTTGCGATCCTCCCCCTGTTGGGCGTCGGCGGAATGCAGTTGTTCAAGGCGGAAGTCGTCGGCCCGACGAAGGACAAACTGGTTCCCCGAATCGCTGAGACGGCGCGTCTGCTCTGGGGGGTCTACCTCATCATCTCTGCTGCGGAAACCCTCTTCCTGCTCCTAGGAGGAATGACACTCTTCGATGCGCTCTGCCATATGTTTGCGACGGTCGGCACCGGTGGCTTTTCAACAAGAAATCACAGCATCGGACAATTTCAATCCTCCTACATCGAGTGGGTTGTCATCGTTTTTATGTTTCTCGCGGGGGCAAATTTCGCACTTCACTTTCGCGCCCTCCGGGGAAACCTGACGGTATATCGGAAAAACAACGAGTTTGTCTTCTACTCAACAATCGTGCTCATCGGCATCGCGATTCTAACGACACTCAACATTGCCGGAAACGTCGGCGACGCCTCAACCTCCCTTCGACTTGCAGCGTTTCAAGTTGTCTCGATCACGACCACGACGGGGTTCAATACCGCCAATTATCAAACTTGGCTCCCGTCAGCGCAAGTCATCCTCTTTTTCCTCATGTTTTTCGGGGGATGTGCTGGCTCTACTGGAGGAAGTGTGAAGCATATCCGCGTGCTGTTGCTACTCCGCACGGGTATTAATGAGTTGAAGAGACTCGTCCATCCGAAGGCGGTTCTCGTCGTGCGACATAACGGCCACGCAGTACCTCAAGAAATCATCATTAACATCGTCGGCTTTATGGTTCTCTATGCGGGGGTCTTTGTCCTCTGCTCCATTCTCATGTCGCTCGTGGGCCTGGATTTCATCACCGCAACCTCCGCGGTCGCAGCCACGTTGGGAAATATTGGGCCCGGACTCGGATCAGTCGGACCGTGGGAAACCTACGCCGAGCTGCCCCTACTAGGAAAATGGATTTCGATCGCGTGCATGCTCTTGGGCCGTCTTGAGCTCTTTACCGTGCTGGTGATTTTCAGCGGAGCATTCTGGAGGAAGTGAAAACGCCCAGGTCGGACAACTGTCGAGTGCCTACGCTCGATTAGCCACGCCGGTGAGGAAGTTCAGGATCACGAGAGCCGCGAGCTTGGAGGTCCGGTCGTCAAGATCACACTTCGGATTGACCTCAACGATGTCAATCATTGTGGTTTTCGACTGCTGTCCCACGTAGCGGGCGATTTTCAGCAGCTCCTCCGCCGTGAGGCCTGTGGGGTATGAAGCGCTGACACCGGGGGCGTCGGAGCTTCGCACCGCGTCGAGATCAAAGCTGACAAACACCGCATCTCTGAGATTGCTGGCAATTTCGTGCGAGAGAGAGACAATTTTCTCAATCCCTTCCTCTTGGACCTCGCGCAGCGTAAAGATCGTCGACCCCCGGTCTAGCAGGTATTCATAGTGAGCACGTGCGTTCGCGTACGGCTGGATGCCGATCTCGACAAGATTCTGCGGAAGTACCAGGGTAGTCGGATGCTCCAGGATTTGGCGAAACGACGTGCCACTCGTTCGTCGCGGGATGGGCTCCCGAACGTCGAAGTGGCTGTCGACGTTAATCAACCCTGCGGTCCTGCTCTGCTCTGCGTATGCGCGAAAATTCGGGAAGGTGATGTCATGTCCCCCGCCAATAACCACGGGAATGATACCGAAATCCAGAACTCTCCCCACGATACTCTCCAACTTTCCGTGGATGTCCTCGAGAGAACCCTTTACGCGCACGTTTCCGAAGTCAAAAATCGAAAGGGTCGTAATGTTCCGCTCAGAACCGATGTGATAGGGTGAAAGCTTGTAGAGTGCTCTGCGGACTGCGGTGGGTGCCTCAGCTGCACCCGGTCGGCCCTTGTTCCGCTTGACGCCCTCGTCTTCGGGGACACCGAGAATTCCGATTTGGACCTCCGAGGAGAAGTTCTTCTCGCCTCGCTTGACGAGGTCGCCCAGACGGAGGTCGTTTGCGTCTCGCCGAGGGTAGAACAGTGATTGGTCAGGTTTCTCAAGCTGTTTCCAGATGGATTCCATACCTCAGAACTCTAACATGGTGCCCTGGATGATAGTCTTAACTACATGGTTCGCTCCAAAGTGGTATGGCAGAAACCGATAATTGCCGATGTTCAGCAAAATCAGGTCGCCACGCTTGCCCACCTCGATGCTGCCGAGTTCGTGCGAACGGCTGACAGCAGCTGCGGCGTTGAGCGTCGAAGCCGTGATGACTTCCTCGGGCGTCATCCCCATTTGCGTGCAGGCCATCGTCATCATGAGCGGCATCGAATAGCACATGCAAGAGCCCGGGTTGAAGTCGGTCGCCAGCGCAACGGGAACACCGGCGTCGATCAGCTTCCGCGCTGGCGCGTAGGAATGCCCAAGAAAGAATGAAACACCAGGGAGAAGCGTTGCGACGACTCCTTTGTGTCCCATCAATTCGATTCCTCTCTCGTTCACGTATTCCAGATGATCAGCAGAGACAGCGCCGACGCGGGCAGCAAGTTCGGCTCCAGAGGATGGATTGAACTCGTCAGCATGGACTTTCGGTCTCATACCAAACTTCTTCCCTTCCTCCAAGATCTGCTCGCATTCCTCCATGCCAAAGTACCCTGCTTCGCAAAAGACATCACAAAATTCGGCGAGCTTCTTCGTACCAACGTATGGAATCAGCCGTTCAACGATGAGTCGGATATAGTCCGATTTTCGATCGCGGTATTCTGTGGGGACAGCATGCGCCCCCAGGAATGTCGGAACAACGTTTATTAGCTCTTCCTTGACGAGTTCGTTGATCGCCTCGAGCATCTTGAGCTCGTTGTCGAAGTCCAGCCCATACCCGCTCTTCACTTCCACTGTCGTCGTCCCGAGCTTCATCATCTCTGTGAGATGCCTCAGGGCCAGTTTTTTCAGGTGCTTCTTCGAAGTCTCACGGACTTTCGCGACCGTGGCGAGAATGCCTCCCCCCTTCTCCGCGATTTGACGATAGCTTGCGCCTTCGGTTCGAAGGGCAAACTCACCTTCTCGACTCCCTGCAAAGACGAGATGAGTGTGCGGGTCAACGAATCCTGGCAGAAGAATACGATCCGAGGCGTCGATGACCTCCATCGAGGCATCAATATCCATCGAGAAATCTACCGACCGTCCTACCCATGCGATGCGCCCCTGTTGTACGAGCACCGTCCCATTTTCAATGACGCCGAGGTCTCGCATTTCCCGTCCGACCTTCAGCCGTTTGCCCGAGGAGGCAACGGTGACGACTTGCCTGGCGTTTTTGATGAGCAGATTCACGGCGGCGAGGTGGTCAGACAGGTTCAGTCAGTTTACCCATTGAAATCCGCGCTTTGGGGTAATGATCGCGATCCTGACCGGTCCGCCGATTGTCCGCCGCCCTTTTTCATACTCTTACGAGTGGTCAATTGCGTAATGGATAATCGTCCGACAGAGTTCTGGTCCATCGGAAAGCGGAACGTAGATCGAGTTGATGGCGGGAGTCCGAGTCGCTTTCTTGATCCGCTGAATTACCGCAAGTCTGCGGAGCTGCTGGTACTTTCTCTCTTCGCCAAAGAACAACTGTTGGAAGATCGTGTCAAAGGCTCTGCCGCCGCTGCCGAATGTGACCACGGTCGACCGATCTTTGACCAGCGGAGATGCCTGAACATCGACTCGAATTTGCTTCGTCTGCTACGAGTACCAGAACCGGTGCAGACGATGTCCGCCCTTCACCTGAAGGAGGTCATGACCCACGATGATGATCATCACGATCGGTTCATTCGTTTGAGGAAGAACTGATGCCGAAAGCGTGAGAAGGAAAAACAGAATCGCTACTTTGACCGAACCGAGGATTTTGATCAAGGTCGATTCTGCCTTCCAGCCTTGATTTGCCACCAAACCCATCTCTGATAATTGCATCTCACCGGCGATGACCTCGCCGAAATAGCAATTTCGGTCCTTTGTACAAATCGTCACGAAATAGAATCCTTCAGAAGTGTAATTATATCCTTTCAAGCGAACGGATTTCCGGTGAGGTGATGTGCTTGTCGACCCATGAGTTATATCTGCGCTGTACTTGCCTAGATTCATTGTATTTGTTTCATCATCGGTATTCTTATCCCCCACTTCCTCGCATTCTCGACCGCTTGCTCGTACCCCGCGTCGGCGTGCCTCATGATGCCAATCCCAGGGTCATACGTCAGGACACGCTCGAGCCGCCCGTCCGCTTCCCGCGTCCCATCGCACACGATCACCATGCCGGCATGAATCGACCGTCCAATACCTACTCCGCCGCCATGATGAACGCTGACCCAGCTTGCTCCACCGACCGTATTAAGAAGCGCGTTGAGGATCGGCCAATCCGCAATCGCATCGCTGCCGTCCTTCATCTTCTCGGTCTCACGGTTGGGCGAGGCAACACTGCCGCAATCGAGATGATCACGACCGATGACGATGGGAGCCTTCACTTCACCTCGACGAACGAGGTCGTTGAAGATCTTCCCCATCCTTGCACGCTCTCTGTATCCGAGCCAACAAATACGGGCCGGGAGGCCCTGAAAATGCACTTTCTTTTGCGCCTTGTCGATCCAGCGAACCAGCGATCTATTCTCAGGAAACGTCTCGATAACCGCCCGGTCAGTGCGTTCAATGTCCGCCGGATCACCGCTCAGGGCAACCCACCGGAACGGACCCTTCCCTTCCCAGAAAAGGGGGCGAATGTATTCAGGAACGAATCCGGGAATGTCGAACGCATTCTCCACTCCATTGGCTGCAGCCTCCCCGCGGATATTGTTGCCGTAGTCGAACGTTCTGCTGCCGCGCTTCTGCAGCTCCAACATCGCTCGCACGTGGGTGACGATGGACTTCCTCGCAAGAGCGACGTACTTCTCCGGGTCAGACTTTCGGAGGTCGAGCGCTTCTTCGTATGGCAGTCCCGCCGGCACATAGCCATTCAGCGTGTCATGAGCTGAGGTCTGGTCGGTGAGTACATCCGGGACGATTCCCCGTCGAATGACCTCCGGCAGTACTTCCGCAGCGTTGCCCAGCAGCGCAACGGACTCCGCTTTCTTTTTTGCCTTTGCATCGAGTACGATATGGAGAGCCTCGTCCAGGTTCACCGCTAAGACATCGACGTACCCGGTTTTCAGGCGGCGTTCGATGCGGGACCGATCGACCTCAATGCCCAGAAAGGCAGCGCCGTTCATCGTCGCGGCAAGCGGTTGAGCACCTCCCATGCCTCCGAGTCCAGCGGTGAGCAAGAATCTTCCGGCCAAGCTACCGCCTCCGCCAGAGGCGGATCCACCTTTGGCGGAAAAGTACTTATCCGCGCAGGCAGCGAACGTCTCGTATGTGCCCTGTAAGATGCCCTGGGTGCCGATGTAGATCCAGCTTCCAGCAGTCATCTGTCCGTACATCGTCAACCCCAGCGCCTCAAGCCGACGAAACTCATCCCAGGTTGCCCAATGCGGCACAAGCATCGCGTTCGAGATCAGCACTCGGGGTGCGCTCACGTGCGTCCGGAAAATGCCAACCGGCTTTCCTGACTGCACGAGCAGCGTCTCGTCGTTGTCAAGCTCCTTCAAACTCCGAACGATCGCCTCGTAACATTCCCAGTTCCGAGCCGCTTTGCCTGTTCCGCCGTACACGATCAGCTCCTCCGGTTTCTCTGCGACCTCGGGGTCAAGGTTGTTCATGAGCATTCGCATGGCCGCCTCCTGAATCCAGCCCTTGCACGAAACCTTGCTGCCGCGTGCGGCTCGGACATCGCGCTTGTTGACGATTGCGGTATCTTTCTCCAGAACTTCACTCATGGGATTCGCCCCCGAATTGGGCCGTATGATCTCCAGGGGAAAACGCTTGTGCGAAGGTCCCTCGCTTCAGTCGCACGGTCAGTGTAAAGTCGCTGTTGCTTCGCACAGAAGCGCGAGCGCCGGGCTGCTTGTTTTCCCTTTCCTCGGAAATTTAATGTAACCACGTTGTCTCCGAAACGCAAGTTCCCATTACCGTGTTGCTTCAACACCGTGAAGTTAGAGGAAACCGGATCCGCCTGAGCGCACACTCAGATGGCCAACAAGTTCTCATGAGAAGGACGACACGTGCGCTGCCAGAGCAACTCATGAAATCAACGGGGAATGAACGGAAGCGTTCTCTGATGTTCCTCGGCCGATCTTCGTCGAAGCGATCTCTCAAGCTTGCCACAAATTCAACTACGCCTGGATGCTTCAAAAGGGTCGGCGAGGAGAGATTTTCTCTCAGGACTTCCTTGTCTCACGCACAGGGATCAGGTCCCTGAGAAAAGGTCACGATGGAGAGATAACTCAGGACATGGATCTCCGAAAACGTCGCGCAGCTGAGGCGCACCTTACTTATACGTAACGACGGAGATCTCGATGCGCACGCTGGCTGGAAGGTCCGATACCTCAACTGCGACTCGGCTGGGATATTTCCCCCCCGGAAAGTAGCTCCCATAGACGGCGTTCATGGCGGGATAGTCGTTCATATCCTTTAGGTAAACCGTCGCATTGATAACATCAGAAAAACTGTACTTTGTCGACTCAAGAACCTGTCAAAGGTTTTCCATCACCTGCTTTGTTTCCGCCTCGATACCTCCAGAGGCCAGCTGGCCGGATGTCGGATCGATGCCGACCTGACCCGAAACGAATAGGAAACCGCCGACGCGCTTTGCCGTGCTGTACGGGCCGAGGGGTTTCGCGAGGTTGATCGTCTCGATTGCCATCATCTCCGCGTGAACTTTCACCACTTCTTCCGCTGCAATCGAGCGCGCTCTCTGTTCGTTCTGGCAACCAACGGTAATCAGCAAGAAGAGCGGTAGAGAGAGCAGAATCGGTCACATGACGACCTCCGGACATTTATTTCCTCGAACGGGATTTTGCGCGGGAATACTCTATCCAACTTTGTACCCGATCTTCCGGAGAAATTCCTTGCGGTACTTGATGTCGGCGTCGGACTCGATGCCTTTCGACTTAAGGCCATCAATGACACCGAGGATGCCCCGGCCCTGGTCGGTCTCAGCAACGATGACGTCGACCGGATTAGCGGTGGCGCAATAGATGTGGCACACTTCAGGGACCGATTTGATGGTGTTGAGGATGTTGATCGGAAAGCCGTTTTCCATAAACAGAATAAAACAGTGGCCGCAGCCGAGATTGAGAGCGTTCTCCTTCGCTAGCTCAATGAGCGCGCTGTCGTTGCCCGTGTAGCGAACGAGCGACGGGCCGGAGGACTCACAGAATCCGAGTCCGAATTTCATCCCGGGAACAGTCTGCACCACTGCTTCGTGGATGTCCTCCACGGTCTTAATGAAATGAGACTGTCCGAGAATAAAATTCATCGCTTCCGGTTTTTCGATTCTGACAACTTTCAGATCCATAGCTACCTCCGATGATTTTTCGGCTTCATTCCAGTCAGCAAGGACCTGCGCGCCTGCTTACTTGGCGGGGTTCGCGACCTTCTGGTCATGTGCAGTATGATGAAAACTTCCCTGGGGTCACGGTCTATACCAAAGGGGTGACAGTTCGTTCTTTCCGCGCGTGATCTCCATCTGTTTGAACGTAGGCAGGGACCGGAGCGAACCCACACGCGGTCCAATTGGCTTGTTTGCTTCAACGCAGGCCAAGCCAGCTTTCTTGAGCATGAGTTTGCCAGCCGGGGATCCGAACACGAGGATCGAGCTAAACAGGCTCAGAAATGGCTCCTGTCCGACCAGAAGAATGTTGGAGTTGTTCAGTTCCTGGTTGAGTTCCTTCATCAAGAAGAGTGGATCAGTCCCAACGATCAGGTTCCGGGTTTCGAGGATCTTGGTTTTCGTCCCCAACACCTCCACGACGAGATCCGCTGTTTGCTTGGCGCGGACCAGCGGACTCGTCAGAATTTTGTCGATGCCGAACCCCATGGCGACGATGCTGCACGCGACAACGCGGATGCTCCTTTCACCGTGCAGCGTTAGCGGGCGGTCAAAATCTGCTAGCCCTGCTCGACTGCATTGCCGTGTCGCAGAAGATACAGTTCCACCTTGAGAACGTTCGATGGCAAGTAGTGTCCTTATTGCGATTGTATCAACGATCTCTATCAAGGTACCGCAAGTGAACCGCTCGCTCCGGGAAAATTCTCAGCCCGCGATCGATTCTTCACGCGCCACAATGTACCGGGCCGAAGAATTGAGGGGAACGGGCATCAACACCCAACTCCCAATGACACCACCGGTGATCAGTTTGATAAACTTCCGGCGAGAGCAGCTCTCCGGCGAATCTTCGTGCGGCCTTTGCTTCGAGTCGACGATCCTCTCCACGGCGTGTCAGTTCACTGTCCGTCTCATTCACCCGCTGTTGTGACATTGGGAAAAATCCTCCCCAAACGCTTAAGCGTGTTGTGAACATGCGTCCCATCCCAGTACACCTTCTGACAGGACGGACATTGATAGAAATCGGAAATTCCTTCGTAGGACTTCGGCGGAACCAAATGTCTCACCTTCTCCTTCTCCACGGTAGCGATCTTCGCATTACACTTCGTGCAGCGAGAGAACCGATAGGATTCCAGGTCCAGCGAAAACGTTCCGGCCAGCGTCCGGAGCTGATCGTCGAGTCGTTCGCTCCGCAAGAACAGAAACTGGGTGATTCCCGGATGTTCATGTATTTTCGAATTCCGCGTGATCAGCACGCGACCTTCCGCGGCGCTTCGTTCGACGAGCTGCTCGAATGGAAGGTCGCTATCGTAGAAGGTGTCGTAACCGAGAATGCGTAGCCACTTGGTGAGCTTTCCGAGCATTCGGTCTACAGCAAAGCGAATCATCGCTCTGGTTTCTTGATCAGCGTGTCTCCCTTGAACAGAGATTTTACGGTTTCTGCGTCTTTCACCGACCCCACGATATCGCCAAAGTGCATCGGAATCAGGAGCTTTGGCTTGAAGGTGTTCGCGGCTTGAGCGGCCTCCTTCGCATCCATCGTGTACGTACCGCCACAGGGCAGCAGCGCGACGTCAACCCGCAGCGTCCGCATCTCCGGCGCGAAGTCCGTGTCGCCTGCGTGGTAGATGGACGTCCCATTGGAGAGCTTGATGAGATAGCCAATCCACTGACTCTCCTTCGGATGAAACTTCTTGCTGAGATTGTAAGCCGGGATGGCTGTCACGCTCAGGCCTTCTACGTCGAGTGACTGCCCTGGTCCGGCTTTCCGCACATTTCCTTTGACCTGGTCGACCACATCCTCCGGACAGACGATCACCGTATCAGCAGTTCGGATCTTCGCGATATCATCGGGAGAAAAGTGATCATAATGACTGTGGGTGATGAAAATGATGTCCGCCTTCGGGGCGTTTTGCGGGAGCTTCCAGGGGTCGACGTAGATCGATTTCCCCTCATCGTCGACCCGAAACGACGCATGTCCCAACCAGTGAATGTGTCCAACTTCCATAAGATCCTCCTTCCGTTCAGAGTAATCGGCCAACAGCAGTTTCCACTGCACGCAAGAGATCTCCGGACTCAACGAGACGAACTGCTGTCTGAATGTCCTCAGCCAGAACACGATCGCCTCCAAGATGTTTCACGTGCTTGCGCACGAAGCGATGCGCGGCTTCCACTCCCTTGCCGCTTTTCAGCGGCCGATGGAAATCGAGACCTTGGGCAGCGACCAGCAACTCAATAGCGAGAACCGCTCGGGTGTTCTTCAAGACTTGCCAAAGCTTTTGCGCGGCGATCGAGCCCATGCTGTTGTGGTCCTCCTTTCCCGCTGACGTCGGTATCGAATCGACGCTCGCGGGATGGGCCAAGACTTTATTCTCGGAGACGAGGGAAGCAGCAACGTACTGCAGCATCATCATGCCGGAGTTCAACCCTCCGTGCCGTGTCAGAAATTTCGGAAGCTCGCTGAGCTCACTATGCATCATCTGGTCAATCCGTCGCTCGGAGATGTTCGCCAGTTCCGCGAGCGCGATGGCCAGAAAATCAGCAGCAAGCGCAATCGGCTGTCCGTGGAAATTGCCTCCTTCGAGATGGAGCTTCTTGTCCGCAAAGATCAGAGGGTTGTCCGTCGCTGCGTTGATTTCAATTGACACGATGCTCTTGACATAGTCAACCGCATCCCGGGAAGCTCCATGAACCTGAGGAGCACAGCGGAGGGAGTATGCATCCTGTACCCGCGGGTCTCCGTACCGGTGAGACTCGCGTATTAAGCTGTTTTGGATCAGCCTCTGCAGGTTCCGCGCTGAAGCCTTCTGTCCTGCGTACGGCCGTAGATTGTGAATCCGTTCATCGAAGGCTGTATCAGATCCTTTCAACACCTCGACGCTGATCGCAGCGGCAATATCGGCCACTTTGCACAGTTTTTTCGACTGGTACACCGCAAGTGCCGTGTATGCCGTCATCATCTCAGTGCCGTTGATCAGCGCCACTCCCTCCTTAGCTGTCAACCGCAGAGGCGGTAATCCAACCTTTTTCAACCCCACTCGCGCCGAAGCTTCCTTGTAGCCTCTCCGACCGTTTCGCACCCACACCCGTCCCTTTCCGATCATGGCAAGGCCCAAGTGCGATAGCGGCACGAGGTCTCCACTGGATCCCACGGAACCCTGCCGCGGGATCACCGGAAGAATATCCGCATTGACCATTCTAACAAGGTAGTCCACGAGTTCGGGACGAACACCGGAAAATCCTTTGACCAGAACATTTGCACGAAGAAGCATCATTGCACGAATGACCGCTGGTGGCAACGGATCACCGGTGCCGGCCGAGTGACTCAGGATAAGGTTGCGCTGAAGTGCCTCCAGGGCTGAGAACGGAATCGCGACCGTGCTGAATTCGCCAAATCCAGTAGTGACTCCATAAATCGTTTCACCACTCCGGACCCACTTCTCGACGAGCTTTCGAGATAACTTCATCAGTCCTCTCGCAGCCGCCGCTACCTTGACAGGCTCGTTGAGACAGGCTACTTCATACACATGACAGATGGTTAAGGACTTTCCGTCGAGAGGGGGAATGGCCATGTCGGCGACAAAGCTCTGTGGAAGTTCGCTGATTCGAGAGATCAGCTGTGGACAGTAGAAATTTACCAATCAGGGCCAAGAAAAGCAATCAGCCCCAAAAAGTGTGATGCACGACATAGCGGGTTGACTTTGTTGTAACATTTACATAGTTTCGGAAACGTTTGAGCGAGACAGCTAAGAGAACAAGGTTTTTTGGAACGAGGATCACATCCGATTGCCGTTATGCATTTATGACGCCTGTACAGCATGAAAGGCGCTAAAAACGTGTTATCCATCCTGCTTTCCCAGCGCAGTTCCCGGAAGATTGGCGAGACTGAGTTGCGAGCTGGTTGTCCGATCCCGGTACGTCCGTCCCGATTCCATCGGGACAAGGGGCGAGACGGGCGATCAATCCTTCCCTGCAGTCAGCTCAACGCGCCGGCCAGAGCTTCGGTGATTCTTTACGCTTAAGGGAGGTGTTCCATGATGCGAGGGAAAATCTTTTGGAGAATTCTCGGCCACTTCTCCATTTTGCTCATTGTCATCTCAGTGATGACGCTTCTGATGTTACAAAGCACGAAGCAGATCCGTTCCCACTTCCAGCTTTCATCCCTCAATCTTAGCATCGTTCGTGATCTCCAAGCGCTCCAACTGACGATCAGCACGATGAAGGGAAATGTTGAGGACTTTCTCGCGACGAGAAACAAACGATTTTTCGACCAGTACGATGAGGCGCAAAAGGACTTCGATATCACAACCCAGAGACTGCTATCAGCCGTGAAGGATCAGCCGCTGATATATGATCAGGTGCAAGAGCTCGAGTCCCACGTCGAAGACTGGATCGTGCAGATAGCTGAGCCCAAGGTCACGCTTCGGGAGACGAATTTGGATCCGCGAGAATACAGTCGACTCCTGAACGACCTGACAGAGTATGAATCGGAGGAGGGGTTCCTTCCGAAATCCCAGAACATCATCCGTGAGTTGTATGGCTACGAAACTTCAGGAGTTGATAGCGAGCTCAAGACCGCGGCGAAACTCAGCAGCAAGCTGGACAACTTGATTTGGCTCGTTTTCATTACCGTGACGGTAGTTTCCATTCTTGTCGGAGTTTTTCTTGCCCGCTACATCAGGAGCCCTGTAAAGCTCCTTCAAGAGGGGACACAGAAACTGATCGAAGGGAAGTTCGAACAGATTGAAGTCAAGAGGACCGACGAGATCGGTCAGCTAGCAGAGAATTTCAACCGGATGACACAGCTGTTGTACGAACGCGACCAGAAAATTCAGGCCAACTACCGGCGGGTCGAGGCATACAACGAAATCATCACGGCTCTAAATTCCACCAAGACACTCGACGCACTGCGGAAAGAGAGCCTTCGGATTCTGGCAGCTCGCACGAATTCGCAGGTCGGAGCGATGTACACCTACGACGAGGAAAAGACGACCCTGTATCTCGTTTCAGAGTACGGGTTTAGCGGCGTGTTGATGCCCCAACGATCGTATGCCCTCGGAGAAGGAATCCCGGGCCAATGTGCCGCCGACCGAGAGGTCATCGACATCCGGGACGTCCCCGACGACGTCGAGTATGTCGTGAAACTCGGCATCGGAGAGTTCAAACCGAAAAACATCATCTGTCACCCGATTCTCTTCCAGGACCAACTCCTGGGGGTCATCGTGCTCGGAAGTTTGCGGAATTACTCAGAAGACGAGATCGGCATCGTTAACATGTCGATCCCTCAGGTTGCAGTAGCTATGAAGAACGCACTCAACGTCGTTAAAACACAGAAACTTTCGGTCGAGATCAGCGCGAAGAACGAAATGCTCCGTACGCAAAACCTCGAGCTCGGAAACGCGAACAAAATCAAAGCTGACTTCCTCGCGAGCATGTCACACGAGCTCCGAACGCCGCTAAATTCTATCATCGGCTTCACCGACCTCATTCTGAAGAACAGTAAGCAACCCTTAGCGGCGCAGCAGCGAAGCGGGCTCGAAAAAGTACTCCGCAATGCCAGAAACCTCCTCCAGCTGATCAACGACGTCCTGGATATCTCAAAGATCGAGGCCGGTCGGATGACCGTGTTCATCGAGCCAGCAACAATCGAAAGCATTATCGCAAACTGTGTGATGACTCTTGAACCGCTGATCGGAGATAAACCTGTCAAGATTATGCAAAGTGTCCAGGCTGATATTCCGGAACTTAAGACCGACGCCCAAAAAATGCGCCAGGTTATCCTCAACCTCTTGAGCAACGCTGCCAAGTTCACCGAAGAGGGAGAGATCGCGGTCAGTGCAACCCGGGACAACAAGCACGTGAAGATAGCGGTGAAAGATTCAGGGATCGGTATCGAGAAGAAAAACGTTGACCTGATCTTTGAGGAATTCCAACAGGTGGACTCGTCCAGGACAAAAAAACACGGCGGGACAGGACTTGGCCTTCCGATCTCTCGCAAGCTCGCACGGATGCTCGGGGGAGACCTGACGGTCGAGACCGAATTGGGCAAAGGCTCAACGTTCACGATGACCGCCCTGATCGAACTCGAGCTGGAAGTGAGCGCGCCTAAGATTCCGAAGGCAGCTGAAAAGGAGAAAATTCAACCCGCACCGGTGGAGTTTGAGGCGATCGAGGAAAAGGAAGGCAGACAGGTTCCCGACAGCTCCCTCATCCTGTCGATCGACGACGACCCGGAGGTCATTGAGATCATTCGCAACTATCTGACTCCCGAGGGCTTCAGCGTCATCGGTGCAAAGAATGCCGATGAGGGAATTCAGAAAGCGCGAGAGCTCCATCCGAACCTCATCACCCTCGACATCATGATGCCGGAAAAAGACGGATGGCAAACGTTGAGAAACCTGAAAGCAGACCCGTCCACACGTTCCATCCCCGTTATCATCCACTCGATCATCGACAACAAGCCGCTCGCAATCGGGCTCGGGGCAGAGGAATACCTGGCGAAACCGATCGACCCGAACCAGCTCATCAAGACGGCAAAACGCTATCTGCTCGGGAAGCAAAGGCCGATCGTGATTGCCGATGACAACGAGGACTTCGTGCAATTGACAACCGACATCCTGGAAGCAGAAGGATTTCGGTGCGTGGCTGCCTATGATGGACGAGAGGCACTGGAGAAACTCAAGCAGCATCAGCCTGCGCTGCTCCTCCTCGATTTGATCATGCCGGTGATGGACGGTTTCGAGGTGGTGGACGCGATGCAGAAGGACCCAGTGCTCCGGAAAATCCCCGTCGTCATCGTGACCGGCAAGGAGCTCACATCGCAGGACCAAGAACACCTTTCGGACAAAATCGAATCGCTTCTGAAAAAAGAAGGTCTCACCGGGGACGTGATTTCGAAGAAAGTACGAGAAGTCCTCGAGCAACGTTAACCAAGCAATTGTACCATGGATGTTCCGATTAATATCCTTGTCGTTGATGACAATCAGGACAACATCGATCTCCTCGATCTCGCCCTGTCGGACCTTCGCCACCGTGTGTTGAAGGCACTGAACGGAAAAACGGCACTGATTATCGCAGAGAAAGAACAGCCCGACTTAATCATCCTCGACATCCATATGCCAGAGATGGATGGCTTCGAAGTGCTCCAGAGGCTGCGGCAAAACGCGCGCACGGAGAAAATACCGGTCATACTGCTGACGGCGATGCGGAAGGATCCCCAGAGCATCGAATCAGGGTTAGCGCTGGGCGCAGATGAGTACCTGACGAAACCCATCGACATACAGGAACTCCTCGTCCGCGTGAAGTCGATCATGCGCCTGAAAAAAGCTGAACAAGAGTTGGAACGAACGAAGGCCGATTTCACAGCAATGCTTGTCCATGATCTCCGGAGCCCTCTGGCTGGAATCAAAGGAACGATCGAGTGCATTCGCGATGTGGGCACCGGCGAGGTGCTCGACCAGCTCCATCACGAGCTGCTGGATGCTGCACTAACCTCGAGCGAAAAAATGCTCAACCTCATCAACGACATCCTTGACCTCTCCAAGCTCGAGACGGGAAAACTTCACCTCATGAAAACAGCGGTTGATTTTCCCGCGATCGTGGACTTTGCCTGCAAGAATCTGCGGATTCCGATGAACAACAAGAAACTCCGGCTCGAGCAGAAGTATACGCCAACCCTGCCTAAACTCGATATCGACCCTGACAAGATCGGACAGGTCATGACGAATTTCGTCAGCAACTCGATCAAGTTTACACCCGAAGGCGGAACGATCAGCATCTCTGCCGACCTGGAGGATTTTGTGGATGAGCTCGATGGAAGCACAAGAAAGCAGCTGATCGTGACGGTGGCTGATACCGGCGCTGGCATCGCCAAGGAGGAGCTCCCCTTGCTCTTTGGTAAATACAAGCAGACGAAAACCGGCAAGATGTCAAAGTACAAAGGGACTGGCCTCGGTCTCGCAATCAGCAAACGCATTATCGAAGCCCATAACGGCAAAGTGTGGGTGGAATCGGAGTTGAACAAGGGAACGACGTTTTATTTCACGATCCCTGTTACGGACTCAGATCGGTCATCTGAATCCCCAAAGCATTGACATGCGTTGAGGTGAAGGTTGAGCTCCCACATCCTCGTGGTGGACGACGAAGACGTTTTTCGGCAAATGCTCGTATCGTCGCTGAAAGGGGACGGCTACGCTGTTCAAAGTGCAGCGGATGGAGAACGAGCGATCGCGATGGACCTTCCGAATCCCTTTGACCTCATCCCCCTCGATATCAATATGCCGCCGTGGATGGCATCGGTCTACTCAAGTATGTCAAGGAACACTGCCCCGGCATCGACGTGATGATGCTGACTGGTTACGAGGATATCCAAATAGCAGTCGAATGCATGAAGCTCGGGGCAGGCGAATTTTTCACCAAACCGATCGACTCCGACGGACTGAGTGCACGGGTCCGTTGCATGCTTTGTGTTCGTGATGCGGAACGAAAAGTTGAAGCGCTGCAGACGGAATTCAGTTCGATACACCTCCACGACCTCCCCACTCGCTCAACTCTATGAAGACCACGCTCCACTACATTGTCGACGGCATGGCGGGCCCACTCGTTAAGCAGCAGCTCATGAAGTGCATCAAGGCAACGGCCGAGCGTGTTCTCGCCATCTGCAAAGACCCCCTGACCGCCCTCGAAGCGGGCAAAGTGCATCTCGACAAGCAACTGACGAATGTTGAAGAGTTGTTGAGGCGACTCACCTAATGGTTGGACATCGTCGCCCGTGCACAAAAACGGTCGATTCAGCTGGAAATCGAACCGGACCTGCTCGAGATCAGCGTTGACGAGAACAGGATAGAACAGATTTTGTCGAACCTGGTCAACAGCGCAATCAAGTACAATCGTGAGGGGAAACAGTCACCATCCGGGCCACGAAGAACACGATGGTTGACGACTTGAGGAAAAAAGAGAGAGCCTGCATCCAGATTGCCTTTCATCTTCGACAAACATAAGCAACTCATGACCGGCAAAGCTTCAGAGCTGAAGACGTCTGGACTTGGTTCGACAATTTGCAGGCCGATTGTTAGAGCTCACCGCAGAAAGATTTGGGCGGAACCTGAGTTGGGAAAAGGAAGCAGGTTTTCTGTCGCCCTTCCCCTCTGATTGCTGGGAGAGAAGCTTCGATGGCTCGAAACGCCTGTTCCATACTGATCGCCGACGACGAAGAATCGTTCCGCTCGATGGTCGGAGCCCTTCTTGAGCAGGCAGGGTACACGGTGCATACGGCAGCGGACGGCGTCCAGGCGATCAACGCGCTCCAGCACCGATCGTTCGACGCTCTGTTGCTTGACGTCAAGATGCCGAAGGTGGATGGGTTGGAGGTATTGAAATTCGCGAAGGATAACTTCCCCTCCACCGAAGTCATCATGGTCACCGGTTTCGACGACGTCAAGATGGCCGTTCAGTGCATTCGCCTCGGCGCGTACGACTACGTCACTAAGCCACATTCCGCGGACAAACTCGCTGCGACCCTCAAGCGTGCGCTCGAACGGCGGAGCCTCCGCCTCGAAAACAGACTGGTTAAGACTGAACTTTCGCGCGTCACAACGAGCACGGACATCATCGGCGAAAGTCGGGCATTTCAAAAAGTGCTCGAGACTGCCCTCACGGTCGCGCCGACGGAATCGACCATCCTCATTCAAGGGGCGAGCGGGACTGGCAAGGAGCTCATCGCCAATTTCATCTTCAAGAACAGCGCACGAGCTGACAAGCCGTTCGTGACAGTGAACTGTGCCTCCATTCCAGACACGCTCTTCGAGAGTGAACTCTTCGGGCACGAAAAAGGAGCGTTTACAGACGCGCGAGCGCAGAAACAGGGAATCGTGGAGCTCGCCCACGGCGGCACATTGTTCCTCGACGAAGTGGGTGACGTCAGCATGCTCGTCCAGCCGAAGCTCCTCCGCTTCATTCAGACCGGAGAATTTCGTCGGGTGGGTGGCACCGCAGTCCTGAAATCCGATCTCCGCATCATCTCCGCAACCAACAAGAACCTCCACGAGGAGGTAATGGAGGGTCGATTCCGCGAGGATCTGCTCTATCGCTTAAATGTCATCACGATCGAGATACCGCCGCTCCGCCAACGGAAAGAAGACATCCCTCTTCTGATTAATAACTTCTTGAAGAGCAAGCTGCGAACTCGGATCAAGAAGACGATCGGTCCGGAGGCGGTGGAGATTCTGACGTCCTACGGCTGGCCGGGCAATGTTCGGGAACTGGAAAATGTTCTCGAGCGCGCCGCAATCCTCTCGCGCGGGGACGCAATTCAGCCGCACGACATCGCACTTCCAGAACACGCCACCGCTGTATCGGGGGGCGACAATAGCCCGCTAGGGACAGCAGTCGCGATGAAGGAGATCGAGAAACTGCACATTGAAGGAGTTCTCCATCAGACCCGCTGGAACAAGAACATCTCCGCAAAAATTCTTGGCATCTCACTCAAAACTCTCTACACGAAGATCAAGCAGTACAACCTCAGACCGGGTTGAGACCACGCCGGATTCTTAGTCAGCATTTCCCGCTTTCACTTTGACTTCCGTGCCCTTCCTACCTGCCATATGATAATCGACATCGCGAGGCCGGGGTACATCGGCTCGATAGCCAACGGATAGACCGGAGTCCCTCCCTCTCGATTGATGAAGCCGACCACAAGCCAACCGGTGGACGTTAACCATCCCAGAAGCATTGCCCAGAACGCGGCGTTCGGCTTCATGGCCAGTCTCGGAAAATAACTTGCGACGACCGGGACAATCAGTCCGGGAATGATCGCCGTTCCGATCGTGTACCAGAGACGTACTACCGATGGGATCGAAAGAGCGAGAACGACGGCAATCGTACCTGTAAGAAGAAGGCCAAGTTTTGTGTACCGGTTAATACTCTCCTCCCGACGTGTCGGGTCATCGACCGAAGGATTGGTGCAGAGCTTTCCGTAGATGTCCTTTCCGACCGTGATGGCCGAAATGAGCGTAAGGCTACTCAAGGTGGACATGATCGTCGCAAGCATCCCGATGTAGAACAATCCCTTCGCGACGACGGGCAACGTTCGTTCTGCCAGCAGAGGGTAGGAGAACATTGGCTGGCTGAGGTCTGGAACCACCGCACGCGCATATAGTCCAGTGCTGGCTGTTAGAAAATCAAACACGAGCCAGAACAGAATCGACATGAGAATCCCCCGTTGGGCTGTCCGGGCGTCCTTCGCCGCATAGCACCGCTGATGGAAGGCCGGATCGACGAGAGTCCACAGTGCAATGAAAAACCAAACCGCGATGTACTGCGTGGTGTTTCCGCCGTGCCAGGTAAGGTGGAGCAGAGGAACGTTTTGCTGAATGAAGTCGAGCCCGCCGAAGGTCGTGATCGCAAAGAAGAGCATAACCGCAAAACCGATGAACATCAAAGTGAATTCGAATGCGTTTACCCAAACATCGGAACGGAATCCACCGGCGTAGAGATACACGAGCGTGAGAAATGTAATGACGACGACGCTGACGGGCAAACTCCAGCCGAAGATAAGCTGGATGAGAATTCCGAGCATCAACACGTACGCCCCAGGGGTTGCCAGGATGAAGAGCAGTGCTGCACCAAGCACGGCAGTTTTTCGGCCGTACGCAAGGAGCAGCTTATCGGGTATCGTATAGAGATTGGTCTCGCGCACCCGGCGAGCGAGGAAGAGCGCAAACACGAGGGCGAAAAAATAGTACGGCAGACCGAAGACCACCCAGTTGGAAATACCATACCGATACGAAAACTCACCGACGCCAAGAATGCCACCGTACCAGGTGGAGACCAGCGTCGCGACGAACATCGGGAGAGTGAGCATTCGACCTGCGAGCAGATACTCATCGACACCGCTCTTCACTCTGCGGACCGCTCGAAACCCGATGAAGACGACGGCTACTAAATAGAGAATGATAAGGAGGGAGTCAACCGCGTGCAGGTGTACAACTGGCTCGTGCATCAGCGGCTCGATGTTCCGCCAGACGCGCGCGAACCCGGACCTGCCTGACCGCGGACAGACTGGTAGCGCCGGGACAGGCGGGCTCGCTGTGAGTTGTGGATTCTGAAGAGCAGAAGAGTGCCTCGTTTCACTGAAATTTCCACCGGATTCGAAACGATGACGTTGCTCTGACCTTCTCGAACACCAACTTCCAGTGCCTCGTTGCGAAGTCGATACTTAAGCCCTCTGGTAGAGATACCTTCGACCTTCCCCAGAGGGGCCAAGGAGATCAATTCACCCTTCCTGCCGTAAAATTTTGTCGCGCGATCAACCAGCGAAATTTCACAATGTCTGTCAAGATACCGGAGAGTGCATTTGCGGTGATATTTCTTCAGGATACTGAAATTTGTTACGGTATGGTCTATCCGCCTCCCGGTAGCGCCAACTACCGTTACTTCGTTCACTCCCTTTGCCAGCAACACATCAAGCACTTTCTCAAGGTCTGTTTGATCATCGTTAGTGTTGCAAATCATCTTCACTTTACGAAAGTAGTTCTTGGCCTTCTTCTCAATGGAATCCAGATCCCCGACGATCATATCAGGAATGATTCCATACTTTTTCGCCCGATTCGCACCTCCGTCTGCGCACGCGATGATGTCAGCGTCTTCAGCGAGCGCGCGCAGGCGAGGCCCTTGGAGAAGCTCACCGTTACAAACGACGAGGGCTTTTTTTCTTTTTGCTTTCGCCATACAAGAATTACCAAACGCCTACGGTTGGTACGATTTGGTCCGGGACCTTGCTCAACCGCTTGTTCGCGCCCGAAACACTCATGGAACGAGGACGAGTATCCGCATTATCGAATTCCGCAGGCTTTAGCCTGCGGTGACCATTAGAGATTGATCTCCACGCTGAAAAAGACGTTCCGCTCCGCCGCCGGGAAGAACCTATCACCCTCACCGTATGCCGCGTAGAGGGCATCGAAGACGTTATTCACCTGGAGCCGAAGCTCGACGCTCGGAACTCCGAGTAAGTTGCCTAGCCGATACCCTCCGATGAAATTGAAAACACTGTAGCTATCCACCTTCAATTCCTCATCCTCAAAATTCGTTGTGAATTGATTCCCGACGTGTTGGAACCACACAGAGGCAAACCACTCTTCACCTCGATAGGTCAACCGTGCATTCGCCATGAAATCCGGGAATCCCGCGATGCGATTTCCGTCAAGGACAACTGGAATAACTGTTTTCTCCCCAGTAGCCGGTTCTCGTTGTTTCAGAAACGTGGTCTGCCGTGTGATTTCGTTTTCACTGACAGTTAGGTTTCCCTGCAATTCAAAATCCCTTTGCAACTTCGCTCGGCCCGAAATCTCAATGCCGCGATGCCGAGTGCGCTCAGCGTTTCCAGTGATGGGCTGGCCGAAGAGGTCGAGCTGTCCACTCTTGACGATCTCGTTGCGAAATTCCATCCAATAGAGATTTAGCGCGACCCGATAATCGGCTGATGTGTAGCCTGTGCCGAACTCGATATCGAGCAAGTTCTCGGGCTTGACCAGCGGTTCGCTAAAATCAAGAGATCCATCTGTCCGTTGCCTGAATTGCGGCACCTCTCCCGTCCAAGAAAACGTCGCATCGTACAGGTTTTTCCGCCGCGGCTCGCGTGAGGTATAAGCAACGTTAACATAGCTGTTGATATTCTCCGTCAGATTGAAATTGACGCCAACGCGCGGATTAAGAAAGTGGTAGTTAACGCGGAAGTCCGTGCCGATGAACTTTTCCTCGCGGAGCAGATATCGATTGAAGACATACTGCACGTTTGCCATAAGTGTCACGGTTGGCCTCAACCGATAGAGCTCGTGAAGATACAGTGACAGAATGTCTTTGCCTCCATGATATTCATAAAAATGGTAATCGGCCGTCACAGCCGAAACCCAGTTCGTTGGCAGATTTTGCGCCCACCGGATCGAGCCCCAATGGAAGGACCGATGACGACGGAGTTCAACACCTGCCGTCAGTGATCCACGCGAATGGTCAACTGTCACGCGGGGCAGCCACCCGTACTGGGTGTTGTCAACAAAGGCACGTACAAGCGTGTTCACCGGATTCCCCGTGGGATTAAATCCGTTCTCTGTCGTTAGTCGAAGCATGGTCGTATCCGCCCACGAGGCGTCGAAGTCGAAGAATCCTTCGCCCTCCACCAAGAAAATCGTATTGTTCAGAGTGACAGACTCGCTCGGTCGCCATTCGTGAAACAGCTCGTAGTGGGGTTGGCTGAAGTTCTCGATCTCCTCTGGTCGCTGAATGGGGTTTGTGCGGCGCTTCTCACGATCTTTAATATCAGATTTCGCTATCCCTACGAAGGCTAGGTGGTCCGCAAACGGACCTCCGAAAAACTGAATTTGCGTCGTCATGTTCTCATCGTATCGTACCGCGCCAAAGAAGTAGCTGTTGAAATCACTCCAAGAATTCTCTCGATAACCGGAACTTTTCAGCTTCGACAGACGACCGTACAAAACATAGCGATCACCAATCAAACCAGAAGACGTGCCGATCGAATAACGTTGCGTGTTGTAACTTCCTGCTGCTGCGGAAAGCGAAATGTTCCGCTCGCGCGGGAAGGTCGACGTAATGAGGTTGATCGACCCTCCGATTGCAGGTGGTCCGTAGAATGCGCTCCCAGCGCCCCGCTGGACCTGGATGTCCTCCAGGTTCGCGAGCAGGTCAGGAAAATCAAGCCAGTACACGTTATGGTCCTCGGGATCGTTCTGAGGGATTCCATTGATCATCACTGCAATCCGGCGCTGATCGAATCCACGAATGGTAACATAATTGTAGCCGATCCCATTACCGCTTTCTGAATAGTAGGTCGTCGATGGAAGCTCAGAAAGGAGAATGGGGATGTCTTGAAAGGTATATCGCTCGAGAATCTCTTGCCGCCGAATCGTTGAGAAGGTCGCTGGAGTTTCACGGTGCTTTCCCCGCATCGCTTCCACCAGGATCGTCTGGCCCGGTAGAATTGTCGGCGTGAGCTTGAGGATGAGGATGATAGTCTCACCTTCCGACACCGCTATGCTCACCTTCTTCTTTTCATAGCCCACAAAAGAAACCTTGAGCGCGTAGGTTCCTTCCGGAACGCCAATGATCTGGAAATCTCCCCCCTCATCGGAGCTTGTCCCGTAAGGAGTCCCCACGAGAATGATGTTCGCTCCGGAAAGAGGACGGCCTGTCTCTCCATCGCGGATCGTCCCCTGGAGGTCACCCTTCTGCTGACCGATAAGCAGTGAGGGGAGGAACAACCAGAGAATAACTCTGCACCATCTAGGGTTACACATGTGCGTTGGCTCCTTTCCACAATGAATTGTTTCTATAGCTTCTGCGAATAAAAAAGCCGTTTCCAGCGTGCTGAAAACGGCTTTTTCAATACTAGTGAATCTGTTTTCCTACGCTGGCATTATCCAGATCAGGTTCCAAGGGTATCATCTCAGCCCCGTCCTGACTTAACGAGTCGGGACGGGACACCCCTAACTGACTACGCTCAAATGTTAAAGAACGACCCTCACACGGCCAACACTATTATACAAACCTGGAAGTCAGAATGCAAGTCTCACAGTACTCAATTTTTCACAAACACTCGCAAATGCGCTTCCACCGACCGAGCCAGCGCCTGAAGATCATAACCTCCCTCGAGAACGGATACTATTCTCCCTCCAGCTTGCCTGGCGGCCACTTCGCCGATCATCCGAGTTAAAGTGGAAAACGATTGCTCCGTCAGGTTGATGTTCGCCAGTGGATCGTCCCTGTGTGCGTCGAATCCGGCGGAAATCAAGATTAATTCTGGATGAAAGCGTTCGAGTGCAGGTAGAATCTCCTCCTCAAAGGCCTGGAGGTAGTCTCGCTCCCCGCTTCCTGCCTTCATTGGAACGTTCATGGTATATCCTTCTCCTCTCCCCGTGCCGCGCTCCTCTCGACCGCCCGTTCCCGGATAGAATGGATATTGATGGAGACTGATGTAGAAGACTGTCGGGTCCTCATAGAAAATATGCTGCGTGCCGTTGCCATGGTGCACATCCCAGTCCACGATTGCGACGCGCTCCAGGCCGTACTTCTGCTGTGCATAGCGTGCCCCGACAGCGACATTATTAAAGAGGCAGAACCCCATGGCGACGTCGCGCCCTGCATGATGGCCAGGAGGTCGAACGGCACAGAAGACTTGACTCAGTTTCCCAGCCACCACCTCATCGACTGCACGAGCCACTCCGCCAGCAGCACGCAGTGCCACTTGATACGAATCCCTGCAGACGTGGGTGTCGCCCTGATCCAACACCTCTACCCCACTCCGGCACGCCTGATCGATGAACTCCACGTACTCTTCGGAGTGAACCGTCGCAAGCAGCTGCCGATTTATCGGCCCCGGTGCGATGTGCTGAAGATCCTTCCAGAGCTCTGTCTTTCTCAGATGTTCGACAACGGCGGTCAACCGCTTTCGAGTTTCCGGATGCATCCAACCCGTGTCGTGTTTTAGGTAGTCATCGTGATAGGCAAATCCGGTCACAGCACTCTCAGAAAAACCAAAAAGAATACAGGATCATTGCGATGAAGACATTAATTACGTGGCTCGCAATGCAGAGCACACACACGACACGCAGCTTTGAAAGAAGCGAATAAGTCAGGTACACTCCGAGGAGCACGGTGAACAGTGAAATGGTCATCAGCGCCTCGAAGCCCGGCGTCGACGCATGAATCAACCCGAAGGCGCCGAGGGTAATCAGGCCAAGGTAATAGATCAACCCGAGAAGAAAATTTGGAACTCCCAATACTCGCGCTTCTCGGGTCGAGAGGATTGTCCAGCAAGTTTCTTCACTCAACTGGCAAATTGAAGGGACAAACTTCGCGTCAGGAACCATCAGCTTGTAATAGACAAGAGTGAAGTATAATGAGACCAAGAACCCAAAGGCGGCAAGCAGCATGAAAATCCAGATCAGCATGGGGGATCAAAAATGTATCTTTTCAAGATACTCAGGCAGCAAGTGAGATTCAAGAAGTCCGGCGCGTTGCATCTTGTCCGTTTCCTTACTATATTTTTTCAATGCGACTCGCCACAAGCTGTTGTCTCACGATTGAACCCCGCGACACGATCCAGACTCCCAAGCTCAACGGACCACTGAGGTACTGCGTGTTGAACGAATCTGCATCAGAAGTATGACCGACCTATCGACAACAACCGAACGCAAACTCCGGGGAGCATTTCGAGACATTATTCATGGAAGAACGGTGAAGCGGATCAGGCACGAACTCCTCTGGGAAGGTCGGGACATCTCGGACTTGTTCATCGAGGAACTGGAGCGCGAAGGATATGCTCCAACGACTGTCGCTGATGTCGACGTTGTTCCCGGTCAACGGGTGCCTGCATTCTTTCTCGAAAATGGATCTGCGTATTTCGGATGGATATTCTGGGAAAAATTCTGGGCGCAACGCGTGAGGAAGTTGTGGGGCTCCGTGGTCCGAAACGCGAAAGGAGATTGGGCAATTCAGATCACCCCTCAGAAACGAAAGACGATATACGCAAATACGTCCAAAAAGTTCGAGATGGATCTGGACAAACCTTCTGACTTCTGATTTTTGCAGATCGCCACAACACCGACAGTTCGTTGCCCTGACAGAACCGATGCCTGAACTCCTTGACCTATCCTCCATCGAAAAGCACCTTTGTCATCATGTGCTCGGAGGGCACATCATGCATGTTTCGGAGAAGCAACCAATTGACGTTCGCGTGCTGCTCGAGGCTCCCTTCGAGAAGACCTCGAGCGGCTAAGGGTTCAAAGAGGTCCGAACCCATGGACCGTTTCTCCACTTTATGCTCACAGATCGCTTCGATCCGATCATGAATTTTGTGCTGACCGGGAGACTTCAACATTAGCAGGCGCAGGACAAACCTGGCAGTCATCTTTGCTTTACCCTCTCGCTCGATGATGGGTGTCATCTCAATATATCTTGACATCGTTAAGTTGGGCAGGGTCTATCTCATGGAAGCAGGCCACAATGCCCAAATCCCCGCTTCCTGCAACAGGGGATCGACATCCGGTCGCCGGCATTCACTCTCGAAAAATTTAGAGATATCGTGAAAGAACACCAGCGCAAACGGGTCCACGTCGTGCTGACGGACCAGACGATCCTCAGTTCCACCGGACGGGCGTACGTTCACCGCGTGAGATAGACAAGAGAACAATATCTGACCTCTAGTAGGCATAATAGGTACATAAAAGGCAGATTGAAAAATTATCTCACAGGGTAAATCCTCTTCGACGCTGGCCTACAGCCGAAAACTTGGATACGCGAACTGTCCGAGGAGAAGACCGAGCTCTCGTCCAGCTGGATCTTTCGAGTCATCGAGTGTTGTATGCGAGCGGTCGGAGAGGCACAGCCACAGATTCACGTGAAGGGTCGAGATCACATGAGGGTTGCATGCTCGCTGATCCCCATTCGAGTTCGCAGCGTCATTCATCATGTTCATCCTGAGAACAAACAAGAGCCGATTGGCTTACTGATTCCATTCACGAGGAGGAACACGTCATGGCCTGGATCCGCGTGATCAATGAAAACGAGGCGGAAAAGGAATTGAAAACTGTCTACGATGCCTACAAGGCACCGTGGGGCGGAGTCGACAATATTGTCAAGATTCACAGCCTTGACCCGAAGTCCATCAAGGTACACATGGACCTGTACCGCCTGCTCATGTACGGGAGATCACCGCTCAGCCGTGCACAGCGGGAGATGATCGCGAGCACCGTCTCCATCGCAAACAACTGTCGATATTGCATCAACCATCACGGGGATGGGCTCTATCGATTGACAAAAAACAAGGCGTTCGTCGAGCAGCTGCGCAAGGAGTACAAACTTGCGGCGCTCAGTGAGCCGGAAAAACTTATGTTGGACTTCGCCGTCGAGCTGACGCTGAGACCGCAGGCAAACCACGAGGCTAACGTGCACGCTCTCCGAACGGCGGGTTTCACGGATGAGGCAATTCTGCACATCGTATTGGTCATTTCCTACTTCAATTTCGTGAATCGGATCGCTCAGGGTCTCGGGGTGGGCCTAGAGGAGTACTGGACGGAAGATGGATTTTCGAGAGAAGAATTACCCATGGCACACGATCGCCGAGAGGAATGAGTCGCCGGTGCTCCAGGTACGGAAGGACCTGACAAATCGATGTATGTGCTCACGGATCCAGGACTCAAGGGAAACAATATTATCAAGAGTCTAAAGGTCTACGGTATTGCCTTCCTGTTCTTTGCAATCGTCAGTTCCATCTACATGAATCATTACAGTCACACAAGAGATTTCTACCTCTTCAATATTCTGGATAGCCTGATTGAGTTCCCGATCGTTGCCATTGGAAACGGGCTATTGTATCCGTTGTTCTTTAAGCGAAGAGTGGATCAACCGCAATCTTGAGCCAGGAGTTGCTTCAGAGGAAAATCCTTGTAGATTATGGCGAAGTCATCCTCGACGAGTCGACGCGTCGAGCTTCGGGACAGGCCGAAAGCAGGCCCACCAGACCAGCCAGTTCGGGCAGGAAATCGAATTTCACTCGATTCTTACTCAACGGTCGAAGAAACCCGCCTGCGGCTGGCGCATGCTGGGGGAAATCAACTCCGCCGGGACGGCAGAGTCGGCACGAAGTCCTTCGCCGGAACCGCAAATCTAAGTCACTCGTGACCAAATGAACATCCATTTTGGCCAATGAACGCAGATCAGATCGCTAGAACCATTCGGAGGCAACTGAAAACCAAGGCGAAAAAAAAACACGCTCTCAGCACAAGGCGATTTTTCAAAGAAAAAACTTGGGTCTACGGTGTCCCAGCGCCTACTGTGAAAAAGATCGCCAAGGAGTATGCAAAACGCTTCACGTCCGATCGCGACATGAAAACCGCCTTTGAGGTGGCGGAGAAACTCCTCGCATCTTCCAACATGGAGGAAGGGATTACGGCAATTTGGATGCTCCGGCAGTTTTCAAAGCATTTTGATCCGTCGCTTTTCTCGCTGTTCGACCAATGGGTGGACTACCTGACGAACTGGACCCATACGGATGGTCTGTCCGGTTGGCTGATCGCTGAAGTAGTACGAAAGGACCCAGTGAAAATTCGAGAGCTCATCAAATGGACCTCGTCCAGCAATCGATGGAGACGGCGAGCTGCAGCAGTAGCGCTGACTCCTCTTGCCCGCGAAGGTCGTTCTCTGAACGAAATTGTCAGGGTGGCCGATCGACTCATGACCGACGGAGACGACATGGTTCAGAAAGGCGTCGGCTGGCTGCTGAAGGAAGCGGGCGAGCGCCATCCAGATGAGATCGTCCGATACCTTCAAAAATGGAAAGGGAAAACTTCAGGGGTCACGATGCGCTATGCTTGTGAAAAACTTCCAGTCTCGAAACGGAAGCTGCTCATCAATGTCAGAGATTAAGCTTATCGCGAGAACTACACTCCTCCTCATGCAAATTGCACTCCTCACCGGATGTTCCAAAAAAGACGAGCGCTGGCAGCCGTATCTTTTTCGGCATGAGGGACGATGGGTCGCGTTCAACCAGATTGCAATCGACCGGAACGGAA
This sequence comes from Bacteroidota bacterium, assembly GCA_036477295.1. Lineage (GTDB taxonomy): Bacteria > Bacteroidota > Ignavibacteria > UBA10030 > JAZGDE01 > JAZGDE01. The sequence goes on from JAZGDE010000068.1 coordinate 28,050, forward strand.
CGAAATGGTTTGCGACGTCCGTTGGGATTCGCAAATTTGAGGAGGGAACCTGGACAGTGTACGATACGAGCAACTCGCCCATTCCGCACAACAACATCAACTCCATTTTTGTGGACAGCAAGGGCAACGTCTGGGCAGCCTGCTGGTATCACGGTGTGGTTCACTTTGATCCGAGCGCTCGAGATCAGCGTGCCTGGACCGTCATTACGAAGTCGGATGGATTGGTCGATAACTACGTGCTCGCGATCGCAGACGATCGAGAGGGCAACGTCTGGTTTGGCACGCTCGATGGAGCCTCGAAGTTTACCCCTCGTGTTGGTCAGAACGAATGGACAACACTGAGGCCGGAAAACAGCGGTCTCACTAGCAGTACCGTGACCGCGATAGCCGTGGACGATAGCGGCCATATCTGGTTCGGCACCGCTCCGATGTGGATTCGCTCCGTGTACGTGGGCGGCGGGATGACAAAGTATAACCCATACGAGAAAGGCCCTTCTGTCTGGACGACGTTTGACACGACCAACAGCGGTCTTCCGAGCAACGCCGTGAGCGCCATCGCATTCGACAGCACTGGCTCGGTTTGGATCGGGACGGAGAGAGGTCTGGCACGACTCAAACGCAACGGTCCGGAAGGAGAGCGGTGGAAAACGTTCGATAAGTCAAGCGGTGCACTGCCCAGTGACGTCGTGAAGGCAATTGCAGTCGATCAGTCGGGGAATGTGTGGGTTGCATCAGCCGACATGGGGGTGGCTGAGGCATTCAAGATTGGTGGTGTCAGCAAGTTCGACGGAACTACCTGGAAAACCTTCACCGTGGCAGACAGCAGGCTTCAGGACAACCGCGCACTCGACCTCGCGGTGGACAGGCATGGCAACGTCTGGATCTGTGAGTTTGTCGGCGTCGACGTGTACAACATACAAGGTGTCGTCGGAGAAGAATGAACACTACTGAATCAAATCCGAACAATCCCCTTGATCTGTACTATGAGGCTCAACGCCTCCGGAATGAAGGCGATCCGGACAGCGCCCTTCAGTGCTACAGCGAATGTCTCGAGCTGCTTGACAGGAACAAGGATGTATTAGAACAGATGCGGATTTTGATGGAGATGGAAGAAGTGTTTGGAGCACGAGGCGCGCACAGTAAAGCGATGGCGTGCCTCAGAACATGTTTGAATTATGTGCAAGAGCTAGGCCAAGAGTACGAAAAGTCGGTCGTGCTCCACCGCATGGGCCACTTGCTCTACCGGATGGAGGAATATGAGAAAGCGATGCAACGATTCGAGGACAGCTTACGAATTTCTCGCTCGCTGGGCGATCAGCGGGGATACGCGCTGTCGCGAGCTATGCTCGGCAAGATTCAATTCTCGAGGGGAGAAGTGAATGAAGGATTGGGGCTGATGGTGGAGAGCATGAGTATTCTTCATGCGATCAACGCATCCGAGTGGGAACCCTTGAACGAGCAGATCCGCAAATACAGGAAGCAGATCCCGAGCTCGATCTATGAATTGAGTGTACGAACGAAAACCGATGATCCGGAGGTAGTCTCACTCCTGCTGTCTTAGACGGAGGCCATGCACGGATGGCTGACCGCTGGATAAGTAATGGCAAACAGCCTCGAGGAGCCTTTTTTGAGAGGGTAAGTTAACTTCGGCACGATGCACCCATTCGGATGGTAGCTGCAAGCTCCGATTTCGCGGTGAAGGTCAAGGCTATGGCGAATGCAGGAACACCGCCACGCAAGAATAATGAGGAAAGGGAGGGAGAAATTGAAACCAAGGCTTACTTGTCATCAGCCCAGAGCGGAGTCTTGATGCAGGCACTGACCCACACAATTTTTGGTACATCGGGCGAAAGAAAAATAGTAAGTAGTCTTCGATGAAGAAGCATCCAACAAGCCTTGTACGAGACAGAAATCGCGTTCGCAACCATTTCGCTTTAGCGCGGGACTCCGTCCCGCGTGCGTGAGTTCGCGGCTAGCGTTGCATGGAAGCGAATTCACGTCCCTTTTCAGTGAAAACTAAGCAGGAGTGCTCATGGTGATAGGCGACTTCTCCTTCAAACGGTTTGCTCAACAGCAGTTCTATCGTGAAGTGAACCAGCATCTGATTCAGCTCTCGGGCATCCAACCCGGGCAGCATGTTGTGGACTTGGCGTGCGGCGTCGGCACCGTAACGGGAATGATTCTCCAAAAACTGCAGGGTGCCAAAGACAGCGTGGTCGTTGCCATAGATACTTCCGCGGAGGAGCTACAATTAGCCCGGGAAGCGTTAGAGAAAGTAGGAAAGGGGATAGTGAGTTTCGTCCAAGGCAGTGTCGAACAGCTCTCACAGATCGTCCGTGAAAGAGCCGATACTGTTTTCTTTTGTAATGCTATCCATCTCATTCAAGATAAAAGCCGGCTTGTCACCGAGGTCTACAACCTGTTGCGTCAGGGCGGCATGTTTGCTTTCAATACAGCCTTCTTCGATGGCGCCATCCCCTCTGAGACCGAGCAATTCTACCGCCGTTGGATGTCAAAGGCGATCCGCTTCCTGAACCGCCAGTATAACCTCATGCCCCAGAAAACCCCGAAAGTCGCAGCGCGGAGGCCATTGACCGCTGAACAGTATGTGGAGCTGTTAGAGCGACAGAACTTTGCCTTAAGGCACCGAGAAATCTGTCCTGTGGCAATGCCCTTGGAAGGTTGGCTGGGTATCAGCCAATACGAGGAGTTCATCAGCGGTGCACTGCGCGGGATTCCGTTAGAACAGGGGTGCCATGCACTCCAAGAAGGAGTGCGCCAGACCTTCCGAGAGATGAACCTGGAGGCAGTGCCGCGGAATTGGCTGAGTGTCGTTGCTATCCGACAGTAGTTGACCTTAGCGGAAATCAGATTCGCCGGCACCTCAGTGCTTCTCTCGGGGAAGACTGAGGGTATGGAGCGCTAAGCAGACGGTTGAGGGCGGGGCAGCGACTGCCACCTGACAGGATGGCGTCAAGCCTTCGCCTTTGCTGCTCCGCTGGGACGTTAACAATAGGCCGAAGGCTCCGTTCCGTGATGATGGACGGGAGAAGTTTCATATTGTCTAGCTCCAACGGGCGCCAGAAAAATGCGAGTGGTCGTACTGGATGAAAACAGGAAGGCTGCTACCTGCTACGGGTTCCGGCTAATCTGGAGAAACTCCGCTTTGTCCCGGATATTGTAGAGGTCGTGGTCGAGGATGCCCTTAAACGAATACCGCTTTTGCACTGCATTACGAAACCACCTCAGGGATTCCTCCGTTTTTTTCTGGATCGAATACAGACGTGCCATGTTGTACAGTATTGTGTAATCCTCGGGAGCGAGGCTGCTGGCCTTCGTCGCGGCATCCACACCTTCTTTAAACTTTCCGAGGCACGTCTGTGCGAGACCAATGTACATGTATGCCCTTGCGGATCGCGGAACTCTTTTGAGTTCTTGCCGGGCCAGAGAAATTACGGTGTTAAAATGTCGAAATGACGCCTCGTGCTGACCAGCAAGTTGATACGAACGGGCGAGGCGATAGATCACGGTATAATCATCGGGGTTGTTTTCCCGGAAACGGATGTAAAATTTTTTGGCACGCTCGCGGGCGAGATGATCGATGAGGGCACCATCGTACAATCCGAGAAGATCCCAAGGATTATCAGGGCGCAGCGAAACCACCCAGTCATACGACGCAACGGCCAACTTATAGTTCCTCGCGAGATGATGAACCAGCGCAAGCGCAAGGTGAGCTTCGAAATTTTTTGGGTCAAACTCCACCGCCTTTGAGGCTGCGTCGATTCCCCTAGAGACATCACCCTGCATTCCGTACACAAGAGCTAGCTCAACTAGCGAGACCACGTCATGCGGATTGAGTGACAGCGCCTTCTGAAGTCGTTCCACTGCAGCTGCATACGATCGTCGCTGACGATTCACCGACCCGAGCGCCCAATAGGCCTGCAGTATATTCGGATCTAATGCAATCGCGTGATTTGCAAGTCTAGAGGCTCTCTCGAGCGTTGCTGGATCGTCTTCCCACTCCCGATCATAGAGGAGAGCGAGAGCATAGGCCTTTCCCGCAGTCGCGTACGCAAACTTCGAGTCTCGGGCAAGTGCACGATCAAACAGCCGAATGGCGGATCGGAGGGATCCCTCGGTTCGCCTTCGCAACCGGTCCTCCGCCTGGAGGTAGAGGTCAACAGCTTGCGGAACGTCGGACCACCTGCCCACGAGTGGCCTTGGTACTTGAAGTGGATCAATGTTTAGCATCTGCGTGACATCGGTGAACACATCCTCCCGAATCGTGTGAAGATCGGTCAACGATGCTGAATACCGTTTCCTCCAGACCCTTTCTCCTCGATTCGTATCCCGCATTTCAATGAAGACCTCCACCATGTCTCCCGATCGCTTTGCTGAACCCGAGATCAAGTAGGACACGCCGAGCTCTTTCCCTACAGACGCAAGCTCCTTCGATGTGTTTTTGTATTTGAGCGAAGTTGCAGGCCCATATGTCTTGAGGTCAGCAATGATGCCAAAATCAGAGACGAAAGCGGCTGTCAGTCCGTCGACGATGTAGTCATCCCGGGAATTGCCTGAAGCGTTCTCCAGTGGAACCACAAAGAGAGAGGGTGAAGGAACAAAGGGAGTTTCCCCGAGGTTCAGCGCGATGACAAGAGCAATCGTGATAGCGGCAGCGCTTCCGATCAGGACATAAGGACGCCTTCGCTTGCGGCGTCGGCGAGCGACACGCTTACGAACCTCCACCTTCTTTTCTTCTACTACCGCAACGCCCTCAGCGGCAGCCCGCTTCACCTCCTTCTTCGCCTTCTGCACTACTTCCATCAACTCCGTCGCCTCAGGACTGCCCGGATCAATCGTCAAGAGCGTGGAGACGCTGCTCAGTGCCTTGCCATACTTCCCATTCAGAAACTGTCCATCGGCTTCCGTAAGGAGCTCTTCGGCTTTCTTCTTTTTCTCCGCTTCACGGGCAGCCTCTTCTTCAGCCTTCCGGCGAGCCCTTTCCTCTTCCTCGAGCGCTCGGCGCGCTGTTTCCTCTAGGGCCCTGGCTTCGGCATTCTCCGAATCGATCTGATATACTCGGGCTGCTTCATCGATCGCCTTCTGATACTTACCGCCCTCGACATACTCTCTCGCCTTTGGGAGGATCGTCTCGATTTTTCTTTTCTTTTCCGCTTCCTCCTGTACCCGGCGAAAATCCTCCTCCTCCTGCTTTATCCGTTGCTCGAGCTCCCTTGCATCTGCGTGCTGCGAGTCAACTTCGTAGATCCTCCTGACCTCATCCAGTGCCCTTTCAAACTTCTGCTTCTGGAGATAATCCTCCGCTGCTTGAAGTTGTTCCTGGATTTTCTTCAGTTGAGCCTGTCGACGTTCCTCCTCCTCAGCCCTGCGGCGTGCCTCCCCCGCCTCCTTGATCCATCGCTCGAGCTCTCTTGCGTCTGCGTACTCCGGATCAATCTCATAGATCCTCTTGACCTCATCCAGTGCCCTTTCAAACTTTTGCTTCTGAAGATATTCCTCCACTGCTTGAAGATGCCCCTGGATTTTCTTCAGTCGAACCTGCCGACGTTCCTCTTCCTCAGCCCTGCGGTGTGCCTCCTCCGCTTCCTTGATCCGTCGCTCCAGCCGTCTTGCATCTGCATTCTCAGAATCAATCTCATAGATGCGCTTAACCTCATCCAGTGCTCTTTCAAACTTCTGCTTCTGGAGGTATTCCTCCGCTGGTTGAACATGGCCCTCAATTTTCTTTAACCGGGCTTGCTGACGTTTCTCTTCCTCCACCTTGTGCTTGCGAATTTCCTCCTCCAGCTGGATCGAGGGCTCGTGTCGAGGATTGAGCTGCAGAGCCTTTTCCGCCTCCTCGAGTGCCTTTTCGAACTCCTCCCGGTCGAGGAGATCCCGCGCAGCGGAAAGATGCTGGTCGATTTTCCTCATCGCCGCCCGCCGTTCAGCCTCTTCAGCCTCTCGACGCTTCCGTTCCTCTTCTTCTCGTCTCCTCCTAGCCTCTTCCTCCGCGCGTCTTTGCCTCTCTAATTTCTCCTGGTGGATCTTGGTGTCGAGTTCAACGGCGCCTGGATTGTTAGGATCGAGCTGAAGGGCCTTCTCCGTCTTGTCGAACGCTTTCTCGAACCTCCCTTCCTTAAGATATTTTCTTGCCTGCGAGAGGTGTTTTTTGAGTCGCTGCTGCTTTTCTTTCCGCTCTTGCTCCTCTTCCGTTCGACGCTTTCGCACTTCCAGCCGGTTGCGCTTTGCCTCTTCGGCAAGTTTCCGCCGCTCCTGCTCGAGCTGTAGACTCTCCTTCTCGACCTTCTCTCGCTCGAGTTCGAGAATCCGCTCCTTCCGCCCGAGCTCCTCGTCCGCCTTCCGCAGCTCTACCTCCAGCTTGGTTTTGCGAATTTCCTCCTCGAGCTGGATGGAGGGCTCGTGTCGAGGATTGAGCTGGAGAGCCTCTTCCGCCTCCTCGAGTGCCTTTTCAAACTCCTCCCGGTCGAGGAGATCCTGCGCAGCGGCAAGATGCTGGTCGACTTTCTCCATCGCCGCCCGATGTTCAGCCTCCTCAGCCTCTCGACGCTCGCGTTCCTCTTCCTCACGCCTGCGGCGTTCTTCTTCTTCTTCTGCTTTCCTCCGAGCATCTTCCTCCACGCGTTTTTCTTCCTCTAATTTCTCCTGATGGATCTTCGTGTCGAGCTTAATGGCATCCCGATTGTTGGGGTCGAGCTGAAGGGCCTTCTCCGTCTCGTCAAGCGCTTTCTCAAACTTCCCCTCCTCAAGATATGTGCTCGCCCTCGAGAGATGTTTCTCGAGCCGTAGCTGCTTTTCTTTCCGCTTCTGCTGCTCTTCCGCTCGATGTTTTCGGGCTTCTTCGTCCGCGCGCAGACGGGTCTCCTCCTCTTCTCGAAGTCTCTTTTCTTCCGCTTCCCGCCGCTCGCGCTCCGTCCCTTCGGCAAATTTCGGGTGCTCCTGTTCGATCCGCTCGGGCTCCTTCTTTCCCTTCTCTCGCTGGAGGTCGAGAATCCGGTCCTTGTAGGCGTGGGCGTAAGCATTCTTCGGATCGAGCGCAATCGCGTCTTCCACCCGCTTCATCGCTTTGTCCATTTCCCCCGCCTTGAGGAATTTTTCTGCGGTCTTGAGATGCTCACTGACCGCTTCGCGGAGTTGTGCTTGTTCGGCCTGCGCAGCTTTCTTCATGGATGCAGGTGACTTAGTGTTTGGTATGGAGAGGGAAAAATCAATTACTCAAATCTATTTAATCCCTGCCTGAATGTCAAATAAACACCCCCGCCAGGAACAGACCCGTTGATTCCTGCCATACAACTTTGTCCCTTCACCGCAACCTGTTCGACCCGAACCAGGAAAAGATGGAGTCCCCTATGCTCTTCATCGTCACCGCACCTCTCGTCGGACCCGTTGTGCTGTCGGACATCGCATAGTACAACAGCCTTGTCAGGTTGAAGAATCAGAGACCACCAACGGCTGGAAACAGATTGCTCTCCAGCTGAAACGGCGCCACGATCTGATCCGGAATCTCGGGAATACCGTCAAAGGCAATATGGAAGTGCGATCTCAAATGACTGTTCAAACAATTGGGTTGTGCCACCAAGACCATAACCTTTGATCCGACCGAGAAATTTTTTGAGCGCCGTTCGCGAAGAACACTATCTGAGGATGGAACGTAAAACCAGGAGGACTACAGAGTGGCTTGTCAATCGTCTGCGCCGAAGTTTGAGGACGTCAACCCACACTCAAAGTGGTGGAGTCAGAGAGGGAGTTGCTTGCAGCCTTGCGACTCAGCCTGTTCATTTTTTCCTCAATCAGTGACTCAAATCTGTGAGAACAGGGGAAGTTGTCTTTGCTATGGGTTCTGACTAACCTGGAGAAATTCAGGTTCATTCCGGATATTAAAGAGGTCAAGGTCAAGGATACGTTTGAATGAATACCGCTTTTGCACTGCCAAGCGAAACCACTTCAGGGATTCCTCCGTATTGTTCTGCATCGAATACAGACCCGCCATCTTGTAGAGTATCGCGTAATCCTCAGGGGCAAAGCCGATTGCCTTGGTTACCGCATCAATACCCTCGTTGAATTTTCTCAGGCGCGTCTGTGCCAATGCGATGTACATATGAGCTCTCGCAGATCGTGAGTCTTCTTTGAGTTCCTGCCGCGCGAGAGAAATCACTTTGTTCAAGTGAGGAAACGACGCTTTAGCTCGACCGGCGAATTGAAGTGCGCGGGCAAGACGGTAGATGACCGTGTAGTCGCTGGGGTAGCTCTCTAAGTAGGGAGAGTAGAAGTTCTGAGCGCGATCGTAAGCGAGTCGATCGATCAGGGCGCCGTCATACAATCCAAAAAGGTCCGAGCGAACGTTAGGTCGAAGTAACGCCACTTGGTCGTACGACACAACGGCCGCCTTGTAGTTCCTCGCGAGATGGTGAACCAGGGCCATTGCCAGGTGAGCTTCGAAATTCTTCGGGTCGATCTTCACTGCCTTGGTGGCTGCTTCGATACCGGTCTCGACATCTCCTTGCATCCCGTGGACGAGTGCGAGCTCGGCGTGAGATCCCACGTCATGGGGATTGAGCGTCAACGCCTTTTGGAGCTGCTCGATCGCGGCCGCGTACGACCGCTGCTGACGGTACACCGAGCCGAGCGTGCGGTAGGCAAGGACAATGTTCGGGTCGGATGCAATTGCCTCCCTGGCAAGTTTGGAGGCTGTTTCCAGTGTTTCTGTGTTGTTTTCCCACTCCCGCTCGTAAAGTAGGGCAAGGGCATATGCTTTCGCTGCACTTGCGGAGGCGAATTTCGAGTCCTCAGCAAGTGCACGGTCAAACAGCCGAATGGAATATAGGACCGACAGCTTGGTTCCTTGCCGGAATACGCCCATCGCCTGAAGGTAGAGGTTGACAGCTTCAGGATCCGTTGACCACGGCTTCGCAAATGGTTTTGGTCCTTGCGGTGGATCTATGTCCAAGAGCTCAGTGACAGAGTTGAACACGTCCTCTCGTATCCTGTGAAGATTCGTCGGCAATTCCAAGTACTGCTTGCTCCAAAGCTTCTCCTCGCGGGTCGTATCCCGCAGTTTGACGGAGACCTCCACCAGTTCCCCAGACCTCCTTGCGGAACCGGAAAGCACGTACAGGACGCGAAGCTCCCGTCCCACCGTGGCAAGATCTCCCGGTCTGTTCTTGTACCACAGCGAAGTGGCAATCCCAAGTACCTTGAGGTCAGTTACGATGCCGAAATCGGAGATGAGAGCAGCGGTCAGACCGTCAGCGATGTAGTCCTCCCGAGGGTTGCCAGACGCGTTCGTCAGGGGAGCCACAACAAGGGAGGGTGGTGAGGGAGAGAAGGTCTCCCTGAAGCTCAACACAACAAGTGCAACGATCACAACCGCGGCGATGCTTCCGATGAGGATATACTGACCTGCCCATGCACGCAGTTGGGAGAAAATGCGCTCACGAGCCGTGACTTTCTGTCCCTCTGCTACCTCAATGCCCGCAGCAGCCCGCTCCTCCTCTTCAGCCTTACGCCACGGTTCCTCCTCACCACGGATCTTCTCATCGATCGCTCGCTGGACCTTCCGCGCTAGCTTCTTCGCCTGGGGATGCGTAGGATCAAGGGCGAACGCATGGATGATTTCGTCCAGCGACTTCTCGAATTCGCCCTTTGCATAGAAACTTTCCGCCCGTTCTAAGTATTGCTGAATTTCTCGCAGCAGCGCTCGACGATTTTCCTCAGCCTCCTTCCGTTTGATCTTCTCCTCTGCCCTCCGCAGCTCTTCCTCCCTCCCGCGCTTGCGCATTTCCTCCTCGACCTCGATGGAGGAATCAAGTTGCGGAGTGAGCTGAAGATCCTTTTCCGCCTGAACGAATGCCTTCTCGAACTGCTCCGCTCCCTGGAGTTTGAGAATCCGCTCCTTGTAGGCATGGGCGTAGGCATTCTTCGGATCGAGCGCGATCGCCTCCTCCACCTGCTTCATCGCTTTGTCCATTTCCCCCGCCTTGAGGAATTTCTCTGCCGTCTTGAGATACTCACTGACCGCTTTGCGGAGTTGTGCCTGATCGGCCTGCGCGACTTTCTTCATGGATGCAGGTGACTTGGTGTTTGATATGGGGAGGGAAACATCAACATTACTCAAATCTATTTAATCCCTCCCTGAATGTCAAATAAATATACCCGTCAGGAACTAACCACTTGATTCCTGCGACAGAACTTTGTCCCTTCGCCTCAACCTGTTCGATCCGAACCAGGAAAAGATGGAGTCCGCTATGCTCTTCATCGTCGGACCCGTTGTGCTGTGGGACATCGCAAAGTACAACAGCCTTGTCAGGTTGAAGAATCAGAGACCACCAACGGCTGGAAACAAATTGATGTCCAGCTGAAACGGAGCCACGATCTGATCCGGAATCTCGTGCGTACCGTCATACGTTACCTGGAGTTCGAGCAGGACACGCTCGAGGAAGTCATCCAGGCGCAGAGTCAAGCAATTACGGCAAAGGGAGTTGGGGCAGATGCCGCCGCGAAGGAAGACCTTCCCACCGGACCGCTCAGGCGATTATTTGTTCTTGTCCAGAACTACCCGGAGCTCAAGCTCAACCAGAACGTCCCACAGCTCCGAGAAGAGTTGACAAGCACGGAGAACAAGATCAGCTGCGCGCTACGGTTCCACGACGACTTAAGCGCAATCACCAACCGGCAAGGATCCAGCACACACCTGGATCACCATGTCGCATTGATTGGTGGACTGGTTGACGCGCGACGAAGGCCAAGCCGTTATCGCACATGAAATGAGCCACAGCCGAAACTTTGAGATTCGCCCCGTGTCCGTTGTGACCGCTCTGGCAGGTGGGGTGCTACTTTTTTCCGAGTGAGCCCGGCTTGGTTTGCGATTTGGCGGGAGAAGTGGGAATCAGCGAAGCTCTCGGAGGGTTGGCGGTAGTGGGGTGGTCGCGCTGATTCTCCTCGTACTCTGGATACTCAGCGTGGATTTTCCCCCACTCATTGCCTATATTCTCGCGATAGTCATATATCGCGAACGTGAATACTATGCGGATGCTTCAGGGGCAGAGCCCGCACGCGACACTTGTTCACTTGCAGCAGCTCTCGAGAACATCGAGTCCGCCGCCGAACCAACCCGGTCGATCAAGAAGGGACCACACATGCGTGTATATCGTCGACCCGCTCGGGCGAAGAATGAACTTGAGGGAGGGAAAGCTTGCGGACCTCTTCGCCACACACACCCGATCGAGAAGCGGATTCTGCTCCTCAAAGGCGATGGCGCACCAATACCCGGAGGTTACACGTGAGCGACCGAGAGAGGTGAGTTCTTGAGGCTTCTTTCAACAGAGGCGATCAGGGCCTCGCGTGTGAAGGGTTTGATGATGTAATCGCTGATCCCGAGCCGTTTGCCCGTTTGAACGATGAGCTCTTCGTTGATGGCACTCATGAGGATGAAGGGAACACCCTTTAGGTGTTCCATCTTCTTAAATTTTTCAAAGAAGGAGAACCCCCCCATCCCAGGTTGAGGAAAGTTTATGTCAGATAGGACCAGGGCTGGGAAGTTTTGCTTGAGGAGATCGAGTGCGTCCTCAACACTCTCGGCAGTGATGACCGAAAAGCCTTCTTTTGCGAGGATCAACTCTGCAAACTTCGTAATGCTGACCTCATCGTCGACTACGAGGACGAGGCCTTTCCCTCTCTGCTCCCTTATCTCCCGCCGGATTTTGGACTCGATCTTTAGATGCTGCTCTGCGTCTATGCTGTACAATCGCCGAAGGTTGTCGAGCAGCTCAGCGTCTTCCGGCATGATGGAGCCCTGCTTCCAGGCATCGCGCACAGCAGCGATGTACGAAGAGAGCTTTACTTCGAGTTCAAGCTCTTTGTGCTCTTCGGGCGCTATCTGGAGGGAATTGCGCATCGTCTTCAAGAGCAAAGCTTCTTCTCTGCTGACTCCCCCTTTCAGCCACACTCGCTCCAGCAGCTGACGGTACGCAGCGAGCTTCTCCTTCTTGACTTTTTCCTGAACGCGCTCCTCCAGGATTTTTCTCTCATCTTCCGACTTTCTCTGAAGTACCTCTTCTAATTTCCTCCGCTCATCCTCGACCCTCTTTTCCACCTCCTCCTGGAACTGCCGCTTGGCGACTTCGGCCTCCTCCTGAATTTTCTCCTCCAGTTGTTTCTGTGCTTCCTCCGGTTTTTGCTTGGCCTCAGCAGTTGGCCGGAGACGCCCCTCCTCTTCGAGCCGCCTGCGTTCCTCCTCCCCCTTCTGTTTAAACTCGATTTCAATTTTTCTTCTAGCTTCTTCGACTTTCGCCTTGAGTTCCGCTTCCGCCCCCCGACGGGCTTCCTCTTCCACGCGCCGCTGCGCTTCCTGGGAGACACGACGGGCTTCCTCCCCTAACCGTCGAAGTTCTTCCTGCAGTCGTTTCGCTTCTTCCTCGGCTTGCTGTCGAAGCTCTTCTTCTCTTATTCGTTGAACTTCCCTTTCCGCTACCGGAGCTCCCGTCGTCTTTTTCTCTCCGGGCGGAGTCTCCGGTTGCATATCCCTTTCTTTCTTACGAGCCTCTTCCTGGAGAAACCTTATTCGGTCTTCGTACGCGAGCGCGTACATATTCCTCGGGTCGATCGAGAGAGCTTTTTGAGTTTCCTCCAATGCTCTGACGAAGTCCCCAGATTTGATGAACCGGTCCGCAGTCTTCAGGAGCTCACTGATCACCTGTTTCTGGTCGTGCCTTGCACTCTCGCCGCCCGCGGGTGCTGCGGAAGGTGGGGTCGTTTTCTTAGATTCCATAGCGTCGTTGTAAGATGGCGAAGCCTCCCCAGAAGAAAATAACGAAGAGCGGTGTCAGGGAGGCAATTAATCTATCCTCATGCAAAAAAATATAGCGAATACCCTCAAGAATGTCAACGATGAATCCCCGTTGGCTCCCATGAAAAGCGATCGGGAAGTGTCATGCTCCATGTTGCATCTCGGGAGAATAGTGATATATTACGTTTGCAATTCTTCGTTGTGTCTGCATGAGAAGGAATTGCTAACCATGTTCAAACCACTTGATCGGCCACGCGATGTGCAACCTGTGGAATCAGTTGACGCAAAGGTTCTGGAAACGTTCGAATATGAGTACCCGGGAAGTGATTGTGAACTTCATATCGAGACAGACGAGTTCACGGCGGTCTGTCCATGGTCTGGACTTCCCGACTTCGGAACGATCAAGATCGACTACATTCCCGACAAACTCTGTATTGAGCTCCGATCACTCAAGTACTACCTTCTCCTCTACCGCGACGTTGGGATTTACCAGGAGCACGTTGTCAACCGCGTTCTCAAGGATCTTGTTGGGTGCTGTCACCCGAAACGAATGAAGGTCACCGCTGATTACAAGATCCGGGGGGGCATCCACACAGTGGCAAACGTGGAATACAAGAAGTCGTAGGATCTCCACCACACTTTCCCCGCAGGTCAACGACGAACCTTTCGAACTTGCGGCGGTCTGCAGAGCACCGTTCTCGAGGTGGGCCTTGAAGTTTCCCTCAGGAAGAGGTTCGCCTCCCTCTTGACTTCAGAAGGTGATATCTCCTCAACCTTCCCTCCATGGAGGTGATCAATCGATCTTCCGTATAAGGCTTGGTAATATAGTCATCGGCGCCCAGTTGTTTTCCCGCTTGGACGATATGGTCCTCAGTGAGAGCGCTCACAAAGATCACCGGAACGATATCCAGTTCCTCTCGCTCCCGTATCTTTTCGTAGAAGAGAAATCCGCTCATCGAAGGCTTTGGGAAATTAATGTCAAGAAGAATCAGATCGGGCGTTAGTTTCCCGAGCGTTTTCAGGCCCTCCTCTGGTGAGATGCAGGAAATCGCCGTATAACCGTTTGAACGCAGAATTTCGACTGTGAGTTTGTTATAATCTTCATCGTCATCCACCACAAGGACAGTGCCTCTATTTTTCACACTCTTCAGTTGCCACAGAATTTGTGACTCGATCGACAAATGTTCTTGACTGGAAACCTCGTACACTCTTCGGAGGTCCTCCAAGACTTGAGTGTTCGCCGGAGAAACTCTCCCATCCTCCCATGCCACTTTGATTGCAGCAATGTAGGAATTCAGCTTTGCGTGCGATTCCGCTCTCTCGTGTTCCTTATCGGTGATGTCCAGAGCTCTTCGCAGGTGCTCCAAACGTTCATATTGGCCTGACGAAGGTCTCCCGTGTTTCCATTCCTTCGCCAATTCTTTCTGGTACAGCGCCTTTCTCTCTTCGAAAGGTTTCTCAAAGAGGTCCTCCTTTGTTTTCGCTTCCTCCTCTGCTTTGCGCTTCGCCTCTCGTTCTGCTTTCAGTTTTGCTTCAAACTCCACCTGTTGAGCTTCCTCATTTTTTTTCTGCTCCGCCTCCTTTCGGAAGGTAGCGATACGGTCCTCGTAAGCAAGAGCGTACGCATTCTTCGGGTCAACCTCCAACGCCTTGCGCACCTCCTGGAGAGCTCGGTCAAAATCACCCGCAAGTGTGTGCCGATCCGCCGCTTTCAATAGTTGACCGACTTGAAGGATCTGCTCGAGAGGACTTGGCTTTTTCTGATTCATCGATAGATGTCCGGAAACATCCTACAGTGTCAAACCCCACAATTCATATCACCAGTGTCCAATTCCCGAAGTATTAATATAGAGAACCGAGACTGGATTGTCAACGACCGTAGATCGGAAGCGCCCAATTAGCGATTGCCGATTTGAGCGGCTTCTAAGCAGTTGTGTAACCAGTCGGCTGAGAAATTGTGAACACAGGCTGCCTGCAGCTCAGACTTGTGAATGATTCCACGGTTTTTGAATCGCCGTTCAAGTTGGTTGCTGACGTTCTTGACCACGTTGTTGGTCGCTAAAACCTCCTTTTTCAGCCACCGCAAACTGATACGCTTGGGAGACATCTGCGTCAGAAAAGATTGGAATCGACAATAGACCTTCACCGGAGAATAGGTCTCGACGAGTCTCTGTTCAGTCATTGCCGAGGATCCTGTCGGACCTTCGGACCAGACTCAGCATCTCCTCCCCCGATCAGAAACGACAAACATGGGCTGCTCACACGTCCGATCACCCAACGTCTCGTTGCCACGCGATCCTGAAAGCGCTCCGGGTCATCAACGAGGTGACGTTGATGTGTCCGTTCGGAATGTTCGCTGATGGCCGGC
Organism: Bacteroidota bacterium; assembly: GCA_036477295.1. Taxonomy (GTDB): domain Bacteria; phylum Bacteroidota; class Ignavibacteria; order UBA10030; family JAZGDE01; genus JAZGDE01. The sequence continues at coordinate 43,223 of JAZGDE010000068.1, forward strand.
TTAGAATCAGCGAACCGCTGCAACAGGATCAGTTCCCACAGGCGCCGACCGTGCAACTCTGTCCCGAAGGGATGGACGAAGTCCCGTTCGGGGCTTCACCATCGGGGTGATGCACCTTGAGCAAAGACTACCGAGAATGGATTATTGAGGAGGAGCAGCTGGATACCAGGCATTGGTAATTCTTGAAGCTGACAGTTTGATTCGTTTTCATTACGTTAGCTGTTGTTACATACCAATCTTTTCTTTCGCATTCCAAGTTAAAAAGTACGAGGCCCCATAATGCAAGACACACCTGCAACCTAAGAGCCGATTCAAAGAACGGAAATGTCCCTATTTTCCAAGCTGACCTATATGTTCGCGACCCCCGGTGAGGTGTTCGGACGGATCAAATCTTCCCCTGCGAAGACTGTACACTGGTTGATTCCCACGCTTCTCGTGGTGCTCGTTGGCTCAGCGTTGACGATCACCATGTTCTCAAACGCCGGCACCATATCTCAGCTGCAGGCGCAAGCGGAAGAGCGCGTAGACCAGATGATAGAAAAAGGAACAGTACCCGCGGAATCCCGAGAGCAAGTCCTCGATCAGCAAACGAGCTGGATCGGGTCGCCAATTGCTATGGTTTTCGGAATCACAGGGGTCTCATTTGTCACTTTCGCCACGCTGTTCGGTTTGACCCTCGTGTGGCGGTTAATCAGCAAATGGATTTTGAAAGCTCCGGTGAAATATGGAAAGATCTTCGAAGTGGTTGGACTCTGTTCGACAATCAGTGTCCTGGTGGGATCGTGACGCTTCTTCTGCTGCTGGCATTCGAGTCGGTTTACGCGACCCCGAGTCTCGCGCTTGCTGTTATCGAGGACTTTGACCCAAGGAACACTGTACACTCGCTGCTGTCGTCCGTGAACGTGTTCACGCTTTGGTATCTCGGAGTGACCTCTCTAGGGCTCAGTAAGTTCTGCGACGTAGCAACCGGGAAAGCAGCACTATGGGTTTTCATTCTCTGGGCTCTCTATTCCGTCGGCGTTGCAGTAATCGGGATTCCATTCTTCTAACGATCAATACAGAGACGACGGCTGTCCCAAATGCGACCTGAGTTCGTTCCACGGTGATTCATTTCACATCTGGATTCAATCGATAGCCCACTCCCCAGATTGTTTGCACATACGTGGGCTCGTCGGGGTTCGGCTCGATCTTCTTTCGCAGCTGCCGAACGTGCACGTCTACGGTGCGCGTTGCGGCAACGTAGTCGTACTTCCACACCTGAAGCAACAGCTCTTCGCGCGTGAATGTCTGTCCGACATGTGATGCCAGGAAGGCGAGCAGTGCAAACTCCCGAGGTTTCAGGTACACTCCTCTACCTGCTACTTCCACCGTTCGTGATGCGGGATAAATCGTGACACGCCCTATTGTGAACACATCCTCTTCCACCTGAGTTTTCACGGGCCGTTCCTCCTCTTCACAGTCCTAAACCTCCTGTGATGTAGTGAGCATCGCTCCAGCTGAAATCAAACGTACTCCGCAGGGATGTAGGGAGACATACCTTTAAACAACTGAAAGGCAAGAACGGTTCAATGTGCGAGAACTCTGAAGGGCAATTTGCGGTAAGAGACCGGGGTAAAACAAGTTACATCATACCTTGGGGATCAATATCGACCGTTAGCTGGACACTGGAGCGAACACCGAAACGATTGAGTGTTTTCCGTACGGTATCATGGAGCACTTTTCCGCTGGGATCGTGTTCGCGATCCCCTTTCAGGAGCAAATGATAGCGATAGTTCTTTCGAATCTTGCTGATTGCCGCGGGTGCTGGACCGAGCTTCTCAATTCCTTGATCCACACGATTGCACAGACGGGCAAACTCGTCGGCAACACGTTCCACCTCACCTTCCTTTTGACCTTTGAATTCAACAAGCGCCAATCGGCCGAAGGGGGGATAGCGCAATTCCCGGCGCCATTCGACCTCCTCCTCGTAGAAACCGACAAAGTCATGCCCCAGGACGTACTTGAAACAATAATGTTGCGGCTGAGAGGTCTGGATAATTACCTCTCCCTCGATCAACCTCCTTCCGGCGCGACCGGCAACCTGGGTCAGGAGGTAGAATGTCCGTTCTGCTGAACGGAAGTCAGGCAACCGCATCTGCGTATCGGCAGAAATCACGCCGACGAGGGTGACGTGTGATATGTCAAGCCCCTTCGCTACCATCTGTGTCCCGAGCAATAGGTCAGCGCCCCCCTGTACAAATGTCTTCAGCATTCTGT
>JAZGDE010000069.1:0-4718 GCA_036477295.1 Bacteroidota bacterium
AAATTGAGCGGCGATATGCATGGCCTTCGGGTTTCCAACGGCCTCCGCGTCGCGCTCTACCAAGCTCCCGACAGAGCGTCCGCGCTGTCGGGGTTAAATTGACCAGCTTGTCCTGCAAGCGCGGACACTCACGGGTGGCGGGACGGGGAAGCTTGTGGGATACCAGGCTGCAGTCAAATTTCAATACCCAACAGCTGCACCATATCCCCTCGAGTCGGTGGCCCCAAGGATCAATCCCCTCGACCTGTCGATGAGGATCGCCTCCACCTGCCCTTGTTCTGACTCTTCCGCGACCTTGTGTCCCATTGCGGCCAAGTTCTCGATAACGTCTCGAGGAAAACCGTTCGCTTCGCAGTAAAGCGTATCCGGGAGCCACTGATGATGAAATCGAGGGGCGTCGTTGGCTTCCTGTATGTCCAACCCAAAGTCGATAACGTTTACGATCACCTGGAAAACGGACGTAATGATCTTCGATCCCCCGGGACTACCTACGACCATGAATGGCCAGCCATCCTTCGTCACAATCGTCGGCGTCATGGAGCTGAGCATGCGCTTGTGCGGCCGAATCGCATTGGCCTGTCGACCGATCAAGCCTTCCACGTTGGGGAAATCAGGTTTGGCGCTGAAGTCATCCATTTCGCTGTTCAGGAAAAATCCTGCCCCCTGAACGACGACCTTCGATCCAAACCAGCTGTTGAGCGTTGTGCTCACGCTGACCACATTTCCATCCTTGTCGACCACAGAAAAGTGGACTGTTTCCTTGCTTTCAGAGGCTAAGGGTTCCCCATGATGCACATCATCACTCGGCGTGGCACGCATCGTGTCGATCTGGGAACGGCGCAGAGCGGCGTATTCTTTAGAGATGAGCCATTCGATTGGAATGTCGACGAAGTCAGAGTCGCCCAGGTACTCAGCCCGATCGGCATAGACCCGTTTCATTGCTTCCGCCATAACGTGAACAGACTTCGACGAGAGCAGACCATACCCATACAGGTCATATCCCTCGACGATATTCAATAGCTGCACAAGTAGGACTCCTCCTGAGCTCGACGGTCCCATGGAGATGATCTCGAACCCTCGGTAGCTGCCGACGACCGTATTCCGTTCGGCCGGCCTATACGCTGCGAGGTCGGCGTGCGTGATGAGCCCTCCACCACGCTCCATTTCCTTCACAATCAGGTCAGCGACCTCGCCTTTATAAAATCCATCGACCCCAAGCTTCCGGATTTTGCGAAGCGTTTTGGCGAGATCCTTCTGGACGAGCACCTCATCTTCCTGGTAGGGCTCACCATTCTTTGTGAACACACGCATGGAGCCTGGAAACGGTCTAAAGTCCTCGATCGCATTTTTCAAGGCACCGGAGAGCCGATAATGAATTCGGAACCCTTTCTTTGCGAGTTTGATCGCGGGATCGAGAACGTCCTCTCGAACCATCGTCCCATACGTTTCAAGCGCATAGAGAAGTCCAGCAACGCTTCCGGGAACGCCGCACGCAAGGTGTCCATAGAGGCTTTCTTTGCCTCTCACGTTGCTGTGTTCGTCCAGGTACATGTCATGTCGCGCTCCGGCGGGCGCTTTCTCACGAAAGTCGATCGACGTGGTCCTACCGTCCGAGAACCGGATGACCATGAATCCTCCACCACCGATATTTCCCGCCTGGGGGTAAACAACGGCGAGAGCGAACCCAACACCGACCGCAGCGTCAACGGCGTTTCCTCCTTTCTTGAGAATCTCAACCCCCACCCTTGACGCCAGCTCATCTGCTGACACCACCATCCCCTTTCTCGCTCGGACGGGGTCGCGGGAGGCAGATGGCACCGGTTCATCGGAACACAACAGGAAGATAAGAATGAGAAGTACGGAGGCGGTCCGAGACCTCTTCTCTCTACGAGACCGCCGGTCGACTCGCCGAGGAGTTGTCATCATGATGTCCGGATTGCTGTTTCCGGGGCGCGGATGACGACGCGCACCTTCGCGATGCGACGCTTCTCGACCCTTTCGACGATAAAATCGAGATTCTTGAATCTCTCGGTGTGCTGCTCCTGGGGAATTCCGCCGATCAGATGGAACAGGAATCCTCCGAGGGTGTCGTAGTCTGTCCCGATTTCATCGGGATTTGACAGAGGAACTCCGAGGATCTCGCTTGCTTCCTGAACATCGATACGCCCGTCGAACAGGATGGTACATTCATCGAGCCGCTCGAACAGCGGTTGTGTCAAATCGTAACGGTCCCGGATCTCGCCCACGATCTCGTCCACGATATCCTTGAAGGTCACAAGCCCTGCCGTACCACCGTACTCGTCCACGACAATGGCGATGTGAATTTTTTTCTGTTGAAATTCTTTCAGCAGATAACCTATTTTTTTGGTCTCGGGCACGAACAGAGGCGGACGTGTAAGTTTGAGCAGTCCCACGGCCGAACTTTTTTTTCTCTGACGGATATACGGAAGCAGGTCCTTTGCGTAGAGGATCCCTTGAACGTCATCCAGGTTTTTCTGGTACACCGGGACGCGAGAATAGCCCGTCGTCCGGATCAGTTTGATAACATCCGAAACCGACGTCGATACTTCGATAGCGACCATGGTCATCCTCGGAACCATGACTTCGCGGACCAAGCGCTCGCCCAGGTCAACCAGGCCGTGGATGATCCTATGTTCATCCTTCGGCAGCATGCCCCGTTCCATCCCGACATCGACCAGCGTCTTCAGTTCATGTTTCGTGATAGCGCCCCGGCGCGGGTCATATCGAACGAAGCGCTGCACGAGCGCAGTCAACGAGACAAGTATTTCCGTGAGCGGATAGAGCATCACATACACGACGTAGAGCGGGCGAATCATCACACGGGCAAATTGCTCTGGGTTTTTGACGGCGATGACCTTTGGGGTGATTTCGCTAACGACGACGATGATGAACGTGACGACGACAATCTCCACGAATACCGCGAAATTCTCATTGAGCAGCAAGACGCGAGCGACCCTGATAGTGAGCAGAGCCGCGATGATCGCTGCAGCGGTGTTGACAATCGTGTTACCGATGAGGATCGAAATCAGGAGTTTTCGTGGATGGTCAAGCAGTTCGATGACGCGGAGGTCCGCTGCGGTTCCTCGCTCGCGCATTCTTTTCACCGCACCTGCGGAAAGAGAAAACATCGCTACGTCACTGCCCGAATAGAACCCAGAGGCGAGGATGAGGAGCAAAACCAAGGCCACCGAGAGGATAAATCCCGCATCAACAAGCATTATCGCTCCACGTGGGTGCCATTCTTGGCACTGCTATGCCCAGAAAAAGAAATAGCCCGATGAGTATCCCGGTAGAACTGGGAATTCAGGGCTACTTCTGTTGCACCGCTTCTGTTCAAAACGGAAGATCGTCTTTTTCTACTGTCGGAGGTTCCTCAGGTTCAGGAGTCGAGGTAACTTCGGCGCCCTTGGAATCCAGCATAATCATGTCCTGGGCGACAACCTCCGTCACATATCGCTTGATACCGTTCTTGTCGTCATAGCTTCGATACTGCAGTCTCCCCTCGATGTAGACCTTCTTCCCCTTCTTCAGCCACTCACCACAGATCTCGGCAAGCTTTCTCCACGCGACGATGTTATGCCACTCCGTACGCTCCTGCGTGTTCCCGTCTGGGTCCTTCCACTGTTCGTTCGTGGCGAGCGAAAAATTGGAGACGGCGACCCCGCTGCTCGTGTAGCGCAATTCAGGATCCTTTCCCACATTTCCGATCAGACTGACTTTGTTCAGACTTCGAGCCATGATCAGCTCTCCTACAAGTATGTTCCGAATGATTTTCTTGAATAATAACCCAAAAAACACTGAGAGTCAAGGTAGATTTGCGTGAGGCCTTCATGCTGTCCTTGCTATCGTGACGTAATTCATTTGACCTTCCTGGATTTGAGCACAATCTCGGTCGCCGTGAGAACATAGAGCAATGATCGATAGACGCCCACGTCGACAATATTCACAGCGCCCGACTCCAATGGAATGAGGTCCGCAGCATCGATGGATTCCACCAATGCCCCGGACTCACGAAAAACATGGATCGAATCTCCGTCTGCCACGTACAAATGCACGTTGAACGACAACCCGGTAGGTTGCTGAAGCACCCCTGAGCCAATTGTACGGACATAGTTGCCAAAGTTATCGAACACAACTACCCGGGTTTCGTCGATGACATACACGCGATCGTGCAGATCAATCTCAATCTGTCCAGGCCGAATGAGACGTCCCAGTCCGGCGTCAAACCCTCCAAAGACACGCTCTACAGTGTTGAATGGAGTGATTTTCAAGATCCGATTGTTCTCACCGTCAGAGACGAAGAGCTCCCCCTGCCTTGAAAGAGCAACGGCCATCGGGTATCCGAACCGCCTTGCGGGTTCCGAATCCTCTCGCGTGTACAGTGTCGAGATGAAGTTAAACGATCGGTCATACCGCTGTATGCGGTGGTTTCCGTAGTCAGCGACGAAGACGTTGAGTCCCGAAGTGGCTGACACGTCGTACGGCCGATCAAACTCCTGCTCTCCCCATCCGTACCCGCCGACTTCGGCAAGAAATTTTCCTTCGGGAGAGAACTTCAGGATGCGATTGTCTCCGGTATCGGCGACGTAGATATTCCCTTGCGGGTCGATTGAGAGTGAGGACGCCTGCACGAAGTTACCAAAGCGCTCCGGGGACGGTCCGGATTCCGCTTGCAGTGACAGCAACCCGAAGAGCAA
>JAZGDE010000007.1:0-10057 GCA_036477295.1 Bacteroidota bacterium
CTCGTGATGAATCAACAAGCTCTTGAGGTGCGCATCACCGTTCGTCTCTCCGGTTCGATGGTGTCGATAATTCGGATTAAACGGTGCCAGTTTCTCAAGCCACTCATCGATGTCCTGAATCAATCCGGACTCCGCGTCGTTCACGTATACACCTGCCGTGATGTGCATCGCCGACACTAGAATCATTCCCTCCTGAACATCGCTCTTGTTCAGAATTTTTTCCAGCTGATCTGTGATGTTGATGTACTCTCGATGGCGTTTTGTGTTGAACCACAGGTATTCCGTGTACGATTTCATTGTAGCCTCCAGTCAAATTGCGAGTATTTCAATCCGCAGCGACGCAACATCCAGCCCTCTGGCGGTTTCGGACCAACGAGGCGTGCACTAACCCTTCACGCCGCCGAGCGTGAGATCTGAGACTAACCATCGACTGAGGAATAGAAACAGCGCCATCGCAGGAATCATGATGATGACTGACGCAGCGCCGTAGAGTTCCCATTCAGACATCATGTTTGACTCAAATAGCTTGACTCCGAGCGGCAGAGTCCACAGAATCTCAGGAGAGGTTAATTCGTGGAAACTGCCGATTCTCCAGTCGCCGTCGCGGTGAGGTTGATAAGCGTTATCTCCGCCGGAGCCTGAAAACGCACAGGTGCAAACGTTAGCCCAAGGCCATTGTTGACACTCATGAGCATTGACCCCATTTCGAAAAAACCTGAAACAAAGGGAGTCTCAACTCTCGAGAAGCTCCACATGAGGCTACCGTACCCGAGCCGAACCTGGCCGCCGTGGGTGTGTCCCGCAAGGAACAGGTGATACCCCTCTCCCTTTGCAAACTCCACGATTGCGGGGCTTGGCTGATGGGTGAGGAGAATGCTCAGTCGGTGGGGCCCCCGAGTGCTTGCTAGCGTCCCAAGCACCCGACCAACGGGTCGACGCTGATAGATGTTGGTGACAGCCGTAATCACAATGGTCTGACCCTCGAAATTCACGCTGAAATTCTCGTCTTCGAGAACCCGGACTCCGTTCTTCGTCAATGCATGGTCGACATAACCAGGCCCAGCCCAGTAGTCATGATCACCGAACGTAGCATAAACACCGTACTTCGATTTGATCTTTCCGAGAGCCTCCGCCGCTGCATCAATGTATTCCGTCCCCCAGGTGACGAGGTCTCCCGAGAAGCAGACGATATCGGGATTGAGGGCGTTGACCGCGTCGATGTATCGATTTACCTTGACCGGCCCTGTTCGAGAGTCCATCTGGAGGTCGGCGACGTGGACAACGCGGAATCCTTCCAGGGCCGGAGGAAGGTCTCGCACGGAGAAATCTCGACTCGAGACTCGCACCTGCTGCGTATCAACAATCACACGAACCGTGACGTATCCGAGTATCAGAGCTACCAACGGAATCAGGATCCTTGCCTGGAGCAGGAGCCAGCGCTCTTTATCGGAGCGAAACGACCTGGCGAAGAGGAATGTCGCGATGTCGGAAATCAGAAGTAGGGGAAACAGCTGCAGGGCGACGATAAGGCCGATCCAAAATGGGTAGGCGAAGAGCAGGTCTGGCCCTACATATGCACCTTGAATCGAACGCACCACGTACTCAGGATCTACAAAGTATCCCAGCAGGCTCAAAAGCGGATACAAGATCAGGTATCCTTGAACAAGGAACACTGTTCGGCGGACCCGCTTCATCGGTACCGAAACCACTCTTCCGATTGCATTGCTCAGCTTCCACCCGGTGTACAGATGCAGCAGGGCTGCGGGAACAGCAAGGATCAAAAGCATGCGAATCGGCCATGGAGGGACCAATGAATAGGCTCCTTCATTTAAATGCGGATAAACAGCATGGTTGTCGTTCAGAGCATATTCCCGCAGCCGTGAAACCTGCGGCTACCATCAATTGCGGTGCAGTCGCAACCTTCGCCGAAGGCGTCCACAAAGTGTCACGAAGTGACCGCTTCGCGGGCGGCTTCGCCATAGGTTGCGGGTTTTGCCTCCGACGGATCGCGCAGACCAATGTATTAAACCATTACCCACCGAGCAGCCCCTTCAGGTTGTCTGCCAGGATTCTCTGAATCTGAGATTCTCAAAGTCTGATCTCACGCATGATTTTCAGTTGAGACTGAAGGATGTCGATCCGGTATCCTCGCGGGAAGACTCCGGAGTCCGACCCGAACCACATCCTCTCTGGTCCGTAGATTGCTGTCACCTATTGGAATACCGTCCGCAAGTCGACGAAATGCGTCTGAAGCATGACCCAGATGTTCAAGCTGGATCAGATACTTTGGGATTCAAGAGGAAAAAGGCAACAAAGCGTTGGGGATAGGCCTTTACCGCCGCCTCAACAGAACGCTCATCACCACGCGCACTTGCAAATAAGACAGCCAGATTGATTCCATGTTTGTCGAGTTCGCTTACCCCTCTCTGTAAGGCCCTCGCATCCAAAGTGATTGTGAAGAGCTATGGATCACCGAGGGAGTTACTGATTCGCGCGCGACAATACGGCACTCCACCCGAGGAAAGATAGCAAAATTCTTCGTGAAGCAAAAATTTTTCCCTCAAGCTTGGGGGAAATGAACAGTTATGCACGGAAGGGATCATCCTCAGCAGGCGAGACAACCTTTCGATCCTTCTCCGTCATCGAGCTTGCTTACTCAATGCAACAGAAGACTCAGAAGCGCTCTGCGGAAGTAAACCAAAGTCAAAAAACGATAATTTCAACGCCTCGAAATGCATTGGAGGTGAGTATGAAGACCGACAAGAGTGTAGAAGCGAGGGTCGATCCACACCGAGTCGCAGCAGGTGCTGGAATTTTCCCTCTTGACTTTGTATGCGGTTTTTCTCAATATTAAGCAAAGTTTGTGCCATCTCATTCGTTGCTTACCTATGGATCTGCCAAGCGAAGACAATTTTCTGAGCGGCCTGGCACAGGAATTTCTGTTGGACTACAGTATCCAACTTGCCAACCTCAGAACTTCGATCACCGATAAGGACCGTAAAGTAGTTTCCGAGTTCGCGCATCGGGTCAAAGGGACGGCCGGCATTTTTGGATTTGAAGAGATCGCCAGAACCTTGGAACAAATCGAACGGCGTCTTCGAGTCGAGGATTGGCAAGAGATCGATGCGCTGTACAGTCACCTCGTGAAGCTCATCGAAAAAGAAATAACCCATAGGAAGCCTCTGCCCCAAACGATCCTCATCGCGGAAGACGAAAAACACCTTCAACGACTCCTTGAGTACAAGTTGAAAAACAGCGGCTTTCACGTCCTGGTCACAGCGAATGGTGAAGAGGCCCTGAAACTCGCAAAACAACGTCGTCCCGATCTCATCGTCCTTGACGTCATGATGCCGATTATGGATGGGTCTGAATGTCTCGCCGCTTTAAAACGCGATATCGACCTCAAATCGATCCCTGTCGTCATGTTGACGGCCATGAATCTCGAAAGTCAGGTTGTCCGGGGACTTGAGCTCGGTGCCGAAGATTACATCACGAAACCCTTCAGCCCTCCCGAGTTTGTCGCCCGCATCAAAGCAGTCCTCAAGCGTTTCCAGAAGCTTAACCACCGCGTCCCTTGAGAATCTGCCGCCACAGCGTTGCTCTCCTCCTTTTTTTTACTCAAGCCGCATACTCCCAGGACAGCGCCCAAGTCGCCACGGGCTTCAGCTACTCTTACCGAAAAGGACTGGAGCTGCAGCGAGCTGGGAGGTACCAAGAAGCGATCGCTTCCTTCGAACAAGCGCTCAGGGTCCTTCCGGACAACATCGATGCACGCGTTCAATTGGCGCAAACTCTGAGCTGGAACCAAGAGTACCGACGTGCCGAAGACGAATACCGGAACGCCCTCGGTCAACAACCTCACCACTTTGACGCCCAGTTTGGACTCGCCCAGACACTCGCTTGGCAGGCGGATTACGGCAAAGCGCTCCAAGAATTTCAGGGACTCCTCGCTAAACATCCAGAGAACTCGGAAATCTTGAGAGGAATTGGACAGACTTATTTTTGGATGCAGAAATACAAGCAGGCAGCTGAGTATCTCGAGAGGGCGGTCGCCGCTGGACCGAAATCGTCCGATGCTCACCTGAACCTCGCTGATACCTATTACCAGCTGGAAGAATGGAAACGAGCGCACGAACGATATCAGATGGTTGTCAGTCTTGTTCCAAGCCACGCTCGAGCTCTCGATCAACTGAGACGAACTCGAGCCCTGATGAGCACGGACCAGATCGAACTCTACGGATTCCTCGAACAGTTCAGCCAAGACGAGCGGACTCCACACTATGCTCTGACGGCTCAGTATCAGCGACAACTCAACAGGTTAATCAGGCTGAATGGAACGCTTGGTTTCGTCCGAAAGAGGTTCGGAAACCTCCCGTTCGAGGATGGTTTTCTGGGAACCGGGGTGACGATTCGGCTCGCTCCGAAATCCGTCTTTTCTGCAAGTGTGAATGTGGCTCCCGGCGCGGAGGTGATACCGCGGCTTGATTTCATGTCGGAATTTTCGCAAAGTGCAATGTCTCGAACCGAGCTCTTCCTGGCTTATCGCCTGATGGATTTCGATGAGGCCACGGTAAACATCGTTTCTCCGGGCTTCACCTACTATCTTCCACGCGATGCGTGGGTGATGCTCCGTGTGTACGGAGCGTTCAGCGAGGGTGCAGCTCGCACCGATGCGGTCTTCGGACGGTTCACCTACAGCTTGAGCAGCGTGGTATCGGGATGGGTCGGTTTCGCGGAAGGGAACGAAGTGGTCCGAGGCGTGAGCCTTGACAACTTGCGAAACCTCAGCTCGCGAAGCTACCTCTTCCATATCGACTATTTCGCAAGGAGTGAGGTCAAGCTCCTACTCGATTACCAGTACCTCATCCGACGCGGATTGTTCACTGAGCATGCTTTCGGGCTTGGTGTTCAGTACCGCTGGTGAAGAAGGGAAGGAGCACGGTCCGTCCCTTCCCCGAAGGGCCACTTCTGCCAAAGGGATCCACTCATGAAGTGATGCCTTCGGCACCTTTAGCAGATGGTTTTGCCATTTGAATCCCATGTGTTTCTCCTTCATCCCCTATATTGACGAACTCACCACGACGCAACTCATCTTCTTTCTCATCCTCACACTCGCGGTAGCTTTTGTCGTGATCGTTCTTACTATCGGACTCGTTATTCGAAAGATCTACCAAGAGAATATCTGGAAACGAGAAGAATCGCTCGAGAAGCTGTATCGAAACCTGATCTTGGATTACCTTTTCTGTAACGTTCCTTATGAAATTCCGGTGGACGACGTCCCCCGTGCTCCTCAGAGTCTTCAAGCGCTCATCGATCCTGTCCGAATGTCTCTGTTTTCCGATCGGACCAGTCCGCGCAAGCGGCACTATCGTTTGGTCAAATTGATCCTTCTCGAGTTCAGCAGGCAGCTCCTCGGAGAAGCACGCGCACGTCTGATCCTGCTGTTCCACGAGCTGGGCTATGTAGCGAAGGAAATCGAAAAGCTGAAGAGCAGGCACTGGTGGATGCGCGCCGAGGCGGCGCGCAATCTCGCCTTAATGGAGGCAAGAGTCGCGATGAGGCCCCTCCTGCAGGCCACGGAGGATCCTCATCCCGATGTTCGGGCCGAAGCTATCCAAGCATTGTTCGACCTCTTCCAGGAGGATGCCCTCCCACCTCTGCTGCCAATCCTCAAAGACCTTTCCCAGTGGATGGTCATCCGCCTTTCGGGAAACATCCTTCGGCTGCAAAGCAAGGCGGTTCCCCACATGCTGAGCGGACTTGCAACGCAAGAACGGTCCGTCCAGTTGCTGCTGATCGACCTCCTGGGGGAGATTAAAGACTTGCAGGCCTACGAACAGGTCGAGGCCTTTACGCTTCCGCAGGATCCGGAAGTCCGCGCCTCGGCCCTTGTAGCGCTCGGGAAAATGGGTGATGCAAGAGGCGAACGGCATCTCGTGAAGGCCCTGACGGATTCTGACCCGATCGTTCGGCTGGGAGCGGTCACCGGCCTGAAACATCTGGCTTCGCCGTCATCTGCTGCAGCGCTCCGAAAGGCCCTGCATGACGACGTGTACGAAGTTCGTTATTCTGCCGGACTTGCATTGAGTGTGTGCGCGGAACCCGGACGACAGGCGCTCATCGAGGCGCTGGAGCGTGAAGACTCAGAGGTTAAACAGATTGCTGAAGAGTTTTTGGATGAACTAGGCTACTTCGATGAACATGCCATTGCTTGAACAAGCCATCAATGCGCTCGTCTACATTTTCACTGCGATGTTCCTCCTGTACTTCGTTGCGCTCAACCTGATCTACTTCATTCTTCTCATCGCCGCCTACCGCGAGGTCATCCGTTACATCCGGCGGCTTCGGTACACGGATTTCGAAATTCTGATCCACTCGCAACGGACAACACCGGTTTCCGTTCTTGTCCCTGCATTTAACGAAGAAAAGTCCATCGTCGAATCTGTTCACTCGTTCCTGAAAATCCACTACCCGGCGTTCGAAATCGTTGTCGTGAACGATGGCTCTAAAGACAACACACTGGAGACGCTAGTGCGGGAATTCGATCTGAGAAGATCGAGGCGAATTTTCCGCCCGAGCATCCCATGCCAGGCAGTGCGCGGTGTCTATGTGTCGCGCCGCCCGGAGTACAAGAACGTCGTCGTGATCGACAAGGAAAACGGAGGAAAGGCCGATGCGCTCAACGCAGGGATAAACGCGGCACGATACCCTCTCTGCTGCGCAATCGACGCCGATTCAATCCTCGAACCCGATGCGCTTCTCAAGATCGTAAAGCCCACCCTCGAAGATAGTTCGATCGTCGCAATCGGAGGCATCGTCAGGATCGCCAACGGATGCACGATTCACCGAGGCCGCGTCATCGACGTCCGAACTCCGAAAAAGTGGGTGCCCGTCTTCCAGGTGGTGGAGTATCTTCGAGCATTTCTCATCGGACGCCTGGGATGGAGTACCATCAACAGTCTCCTCATCATCTCCGGTGCTTTCGGCGTGTTCAAGAAAGAGCAGGTAGTAGAGATCGGTGGCTTTAGGACAGACACGGTGGGCGAGGATATGGAGCTAGTGGTTCGGCTTCATCGAAGAATGATGGAGCGCAAAGAACCGTACAGAATAACGTTCATCCCTGACCCCGTGTGCTGGACGGAAGCCCCGGAAACACTTCGGACACTCGGCCGGCAGAGGAATCGCTGGCATCGCGGATTGCTCGAGACCAGCCTCACTCATCGCATCCTGTTCGCGAACAAGCAGTACGGGGCCGTCGGTCTTCTTGCCTTCCCCTACTATCTGCTTTTCGAGCTTCTCGGCCCGGTGATCGAATCGTTGGGTTACCTCGTCTTCATCACAGCATTCTTTTTCGGGATCGTGAATCTCCAGCTTTTTATCATGTTCTTTATCGTCGCAATCATCTACGGCATGCTGTTCTCAGTGGGAGCCGTGCTCTTAGAGGAAATTTCCTTTCAACGATATCCCCGTCCTCTCGACCTGGTTAAGCTCGTATTGTTCGCGTTGATCGAAAACCTCGGCTACCGTCAGCTCACCCTCTACTGGCGCGTCAAAGCCTACATTGACTATGCCCGAGGAAAACGAAGCTGGGGAGTGATACAGCGAAAAGGTTTCGGGCCGACGCCTGCAACGTGAATTTTCCCATCTCCGCGTGCATCCTGATGAGTTCACGAGTGTGCTTAAGTCCCTTCGGGCAAGAGGTCATCCAGAACTTCGAATGCATACCACAGGTGTGAGATCACGATGGACCCTCCGATGATGAGGCCAACGTTCAACGCCTCGTACAGCTCCTGCCGCGTGCAGCCAAGCGTTACGCAACGGTCGAGAAGGTAAAAGATACGATCGTTGCACCGCCGTACCGCTGAACCGACCAAGCCCATGAGTTCCTTCATCTTTGCTGGGGCGCCCCGTCCATGTACCCTTTCGTATCGAGGGCGAAAATTTTTGATAATCCTTAAATCCACAGTGGAGAATCTTATCGTTCATTTCCAGCCGATACTTTTGCACCTGTGGCACGAAGTATTTCATGAATCCTTCCTCCAAAATTTCCTCTAAAGGCGACCTCGTGAATCGAGGGTCAGTTACAAATTCTCGAGAATGAAATTCATTATAAGGGTAAACAGATGGACCCTCGTGTTTTGCCCCCGGATCCCATGATACTTTCCGTGATAGAACATCGTGTCGAAGTGCTTTCCATGCTTCTGCAGTTGATCCGCAAGCATCACAGAATTTTGCCAATGGACATTATCGTCGGCAGTCCCGTGAATCATCAGGTAACTGCCGTGTAGTTTCTCCGCATGCATCAGAGGAGCACTTTCGGCGTATCCTTCGGGGTTCTCCTCGGGACGCAGCATGTACCGCTCAGTGTAGATGGTATCATAAAATCTCCAGTCCGTCACAGGAGCAACAGCAACTGCGGTCTTGAATACGTCAGAGCCCACGAACGTCGCTAGACTCGCCAGATAGCCGCCGTAGCTCATTCCCCAGATTCCAATCCGGGACGGATCGACGTAGGGCAGACTTCCTAGAAACTTAGCGGCCTCGATTTGATCGTTCGACTCCCACTTCCCAAGGTTCTTATACGTGATACTCTTAAAAGCTTTCCCTCTTGCACCGGTGCCGCGATTGTCCACACTGGCAACGATGTATCCCTTCTGCGCCATTAACTTATGCCAGAGATAGCGCTTCCCGTCCCAAAAATTCTTGACGGTTTGCGAACCGGGTCCTGCATAGACGAAGAGGAGGGCGGGATACTTCTTGGTTGGTTCGCCACCGTTGGATGAAAACCCCGGTGGCTTGATCATCCAGCCATTCAAGATTATTCCATCCGATGTCGTAAACGCGAAAAACGCCATCTTGCTCATCCGATATTCGTTGAGAATATGCATCGGGTTGTCCTCTATCGAGCGAACAAGCCTGCCGTCGTTGTTTCTCAAGCTTACTCTTGGAGGTATGCTGCTGCTGGAGTATGTGTGGATGTACTTCGACACGTCCGGCGAAAACTTCGCTTCGTGCCAGCCCTCCTCTTCAGAAAGCCGCTGCATATGCGTACCTTCCAGCCTAATCCGGTTCACATGACGCTCGAGAGGAGATTGTTCAGTCGAAGTGAAGTAGATCGTGCGATGGTTTTCGTCGACTGCACAGAGCTTATCGACTTCCCATGGACCCCGTGTTACCTGACGGATGAGAGATCCGTCCATAGCATAAAGGTAGAAGTGTAGGAACCCGTCGCGCTCTGATGACCACAGGAATTGATCTTGTTCGAGAAATGTGAGGTGATCGCCCACATCGACCCAGGTGTCTTCTTCTTCGGTCAAGATCACTCTCGTCTTCCCCGTCGTGGCATCTGCAAGCAACAGCTCAAGCTTATTTTGCGCACGGTTCATCCGCTGGATGGAGAGCACGTTCGGATTACGGGTCCATTTTATGCGGGGGATATAGATGTCGTCCTCGGACCCGATGTCTGCCCACGTCGTCTGTTTTGTCTCCAAAGAGACGATGCCGATTCGGACTATGGAATTGGGGTCTCCTGCTTTCGGATAGCGCATGGTGGTGACCTGCTGGTGGAGCGGCTCGAAATTCATGATTGGAAATTCCGGTACTCGGTTCTCGTCGAGCTGCCAGTAGGCTATCCGCTTGCTGTCCGGAGACCATTTCCAGCCGACGATGATCTTGAATTCTTCTTCGTAGACCCAGTCGAAATGGCCGTTGAGAACATGTTCCGCACCGTCAAAGGTAAGCTGCGTTTCAGTTCCCGACGTTAGGTCCATGACATAGATGTTGTTCGAACGCACAAACCCGATAATCTTCCCATCAGGGGAAAACTGCACATTGACTTGAGGCTCGTTGGCGTCCGTGAGTTTCTGGAATTTCTGAGTGCGGATGTCATAGAGGAAGAAATTCCCGCCTGTTTTTACCGCACGTGCACGGAGCTTGTCGGCGAAAAGGATCTTGTCGCCATCCGGTGACCACAGGTAGTGCAAAATCGGAAACGGTTGGTCCCCTTCTCGAAGCACGAGCTTCGAAGCGTCAACCAGCAGTGTCCGCTTCCCCGTTG
>JAZGDE010000070.1:0-48766 GCA_036477295.1 Bacteroidota bacterium
AACCGTTCGAACGGCTAGCCAGAGCCGTGCAGAATGCCTCCGCAGGTGAGCAGATCGTGCTGTCGGGCGTGGGGGGTTCGCTTCTCAGCTTTATAGCTGCCTTTCTCCACGAACTGACGGGAAGGCAGATCCTGCTCGTCGCCTCAGAACGGGAAAAAGCAGCAAAAACTCGAGACGACCTTGAATTACTCCTTGGTTCTACCGCTGTCCGATTCTTCGGCGATGAGCGGTCACCCCATAGGCTGGTGCGTTCAACTTACTTCGAGACATTCGAGCCTGCGACTTCCATTGCCCAGATTGAGACGCTCATGGCACTCGCGTCAAATTCACATGTGGTCGTCGCGGTGGATCCTGCGTTTCTGTCGCGGCGGCTTCCTCCTCCTCAGGCGTTCTCAAGCAGGGTCATTGTTCTTGAGACACAAAGGGATTATGGTTTCCAACGTCTGCTCGATCAACTGGAGTCAAACGGTTTTGTGCGGAAGGGCTTTGTCGAAGGATACGGAGACTATGCAGTCCGCGGTGGTATCGTGGATGTGTTCCCCTTTGTTGGCGAGTATCCCATTCGAATCGAGTTCTGGGGCGATAGGGTGGAGTCCGTTCGTGAATTCGACGTTCTCTCTCAACGTTCTATCAAGGAGCTCAACGCGGCGAGCATCGTGCCGGACGTATTAGGAAGAGTCTCGGCAGACCATCGCAATGAAACGTATCCATCCGATCAGACAGCTATTTTAGAAAGAAAACCTGAGGGCGATTGCTCTCTGGTGGATTACCTGAACACCACCGCTCTTGTCTTGCTCGACGAACCGGCGTTGATTCAAAGGTCTGCCTGCGGTGGAGAAGATCAGAACGGGAGAAGTGATGGCGAATTTTTCGAATGGCAGTACCTCGAAAGACAGCTGTACGGTCACGTAAGCCTAGTCGTATCAAGCCTTCAGACTCCCTACCATGAGTCCGCTGCAGACGAGCGCCTTGCACCAGCAGATCGGGGCACAAACTTGCCCAGCCAACCGAAAGTTTACCTCGATTTTCACTCTCACTCCCAGCCTTCCTTCAACGCCAGCGTCAAGGCCCTATACGGTCACCTCCAATCCGTCGCAGAGCAGCAATATTCTATCTTCCTCCTGTGTGAAAACCAGCCCTCCGCGGACAGACTGGAGGAGCTCCTCGAGGAGGTGGTGACTGAACCGGACCCTGAATCTGGAGCTGCGAGCCTCGAATTGGAAACACACACGTGCTTGCCGCTTAACTTTGAATTTCTTGCTGATTCCATCCACCATGGCTTCCTTCTTCCATCAGCTTCGATTGCAGTTTACACCGAGCACGAGATATTCGGTAGGAATCGTCGCCGCGGAGTTTCCAGGAAGCGTCACTTTAAGGGTTTTTCTGCGCGCGAATTTCAAGCTCTGAAGAAGGGTGACTTCGTTGTGCACGTCGACCATGGAATCGGAAGGTTCGACGGACTGCAGAAGCTTAACGTCAAGGGCATCGATCAGGAGGTGGCAAGACTGCTGTACGAGGATGGAGGCATCCTCTACGTCAACCTCAACTACATTAACCGGATCCAGAAATACGCTTCAAAAGAAGGACACATCCCGAAGCTCACTAGACTCGGGAGTCCGGACTGGGAGCGGCTCAAGGCTCGGGCAAAGCGGCGCATCAAGGAGATTGCGCGGGATTTGATCCAGCTCTATGCCCGGCGGAAGCATGAAAAAGGGATTGCTTTTTCTCAGGACACGTACTGGCAAAAAGAGCTCGAGGCTTCTTTCCTCTACGAAGATACTCCAGACCAGGCCAGCGCAACGATCGACGTAAAGCGTGACATGGAAAGCGAGAATCCGATGGATCGATTAATCTGCGGGGACGTGGGATTTGGCAAAACGGAAGTGGCGGTACGTGCTGCGTTCAAAGCTGTCATGGACAGCAGACAGGTCGCGATGCTGGTTCCCACCACGATTCTTGCCCTACAACATTATAACACCTTTCTTGATCGGCTTTCGAAGTACCCGGTGCACGTGGAAGTTCTATCGCGCTTCAAGTCGCGCAACGAGCAGGGTGGGATCATCTCCGGACTGAAATCAGGCACGGTGGACGTCGTCATCGGCACGCACCGACTGCTCTCGAAGGACGTCGCGTTCCAGAACCTCGGAGTACTCATTATTGATGAGGAACATCGCTTTGGTGTTGCAGCGAAGGAGAAGCTTCGGAAGCTTAAATCCACCGTGGACACCCTCACGCTAACTGCAACGCCCATCCCGCGGACGCTGCACTTTTCACTCATGGGAGCTCGTGACCTCTCGATCATCCAGACGCCCCCGAGGAACCGACTTGCGATTATCACCGAGATCACTGAGTTTAACATGGATTTGATCCGGGATGCAATCCTACGGGAAGTCCACCGCGGCGGACAGGTCTATTTTGTTCACGGCCGCGTTCAGAGGATCGACGATATGGCGAGTCTTCTCCAGGAGCACGTTCCGGAGGCGAAGTTTCGAGTTGCGCACGGACAGATGCGGTCGCAGGAACTGGAGAAAGCCATGGTCGATTTTTTGGAGAAGAAATTCGATGTTCTCGTGTGTACGAAGATCATCGAATCCGGCCTTGACATTCCGAACGTCAATACGATCTTCGTCCATCGCGCGGACCGGTTTGGAATGGCGGAGCTCTACCAGCTGCGTGGCCGGGTCGGCCGGTCGAACATTCAGGCCTATGCCTATCTGTTGGTACCACCGATCTCGGTCCTTCCAAAATCCACGATCCGTCGGCTCCAAGCAGTCGAGGAGTTCACGGAACTCGGCTCCGGCTTCAACCTCGCGATGCGCGACCTGGAAATCCGCGGAGCTGGCAACCTCCTCGGCGCGGAACAGAGCGGCTTTATCGAGACCATGGGATTTGAGATGTACAGCAAGATCCTCGAAGAGGCAGTCGTGGAACTCAAACAGGAGGAATTCACCGAGCTTTTCAAGGGAGAAAAGCAGAGGGAGAGAGATGTGAAATTGCAAGCAACTGTTGATGCGGATGTTGATGCGTATATTCCCGAGTTCTACGTCGAGAAAGATTTTGAACGGCTCGATATTTACCGAAGATTGTACGAAGTCAAGAACCTCGGTCAGCTGGAGGAGCTGCAGTCCGAGCTGGCGGATCGTTTTGGAAAACTCCCCGAGGAGGTGGAGAATCTGTTTCAACTGATTCGCCTCCGTGTTGTTGCATCGGAGGTCGGTTTCCAGAAAGTCAAACTCTCCGGTGAGACACTCGTCCTTGAATTTCCAGACGAGTCCTACCGGTCATTTTATGAAGAAGGGCGTTTTCAAGCGATCATGGAACGAGTCGCACCACAAAGAGATCAGAAGATGCAAATGAAGCAGCAGGGGAAAACGTTGGAACTGATCGTGCGGCTCGTTGAAGGGGACGGGTCACATCGCATCCGGAGAGCAGAGCAATGGATAAGGGCGCTGCTTGAACCTTCTCTAGGTGAGGTGGTCTCCCCGGTGGCTAAATTGCATCAACAATAACAGGGTTCGAGTGAAACTTTGTGTGTTCGGCTGGGCTGGGTGTCGAGCAACCTGCCCGAAGCCCCCCGACCACGAAGTGTCACGAAGTTACCGCTTCGCGGGCGGCTTCGTCGCAAGTCGGGGTCGGGACGAGATCTCGTGGCGCCTTCAGCGCCACGGACTTGACACCACAGAAATGAAGAAGGACGATGAAAATTCTGGCGATCACGGATGTCCATGGGGCGTATCGCACTGTGGAAGCTATTCTGGCGCGCGCCGGGAAGATCGATGTGTTCGTCATCGGAGGTGACTTTACGGTCTTCGGAGGTCCGAAAGAAGTTGAGGAATCGGTCCGGTCGTGGGGTAAATTTCAAGTACCCATGCTTGCTGTTTCTGGCAACATGGACATACCGGAGGTCGATCGGAGTCTGGAAAAGTTGGGAGTTTCCATCAATGGGAAAGGAGTGGTCATCGAGGGGGTCGGATTCTTCGGGGTTTCGGCAGCCCCCTATTCTCCCCTTCACACGCCGTATGAGATTTCGGAAGAGGAAATCGGTCGGCGAATCCAGGCTGGCTATGAGCAGGTGAAAGGGGCCGGCGTAAAGATATTTGTGCCTCATGCTCCTCCCTACAAAACAAAAGTCGACAAAATTTCCATGGGTCTGCATGTGGGGAGCAAAGCGGTTCGGGAATTCATTGAACGAGAGCAGCCGCACGTCTGCATTTGCGGCCACATCCACGAAGCACGTGGCCAAGACACGATAGGCCACACGAAGGTCGTCAATTGTGGTCCCGGAAAGAGCGGCTACTACGTGCTGATCGACATCGAAAAAATTATCACCATCCAGAATCGGGAGTACCAACGAACATGAGCATGAAAGTCGGGTTCATCGGATTGGGGATGATGGGCGAGCCGATGGCGGGTCGACTGCTCGCCGCTGGTTACACCGTCGTTGTTCACAATCGAACAAGATCGAAAGCGGATGGGCTCCTGAGTCGAGGGGCGAAATGGGAGGAGAATCCCCGGCACGTGGCTGCAGCGAGCAACGTCGTGATTACGATGCTCTCGACGTCTGAGTCCGTGGAGGATGTTTCGTTTCGACAAGATGGGGTGCTCGCTGGACTTCCTGTACGCGGGATTCATGTGGACATGAGCACCGTGGCACCATCAGCCACAGAGCACCTTGCCGCGGAGTACAAATCGAGAGGAAGATACTTCTTACATGCGCCGGTACTCGGGAGCATCCCACAGGCCCAAGAGGGGTCGCTCCTCATTTTCGTGGGCGGTGATCGGTCAGCCTTTCAGCGATGTGAGAGCATCTTCGACACACTCGGGAAACGCGTATGGTGCTTCGACGAAGTCACGCAGGCCACATACATGAAACTCGTCTGCAACTTGTTCATCGCGAGTATGATCACTACCCTTTCGGAGGGCCTCGTCCTGGGAAAAAAAGCTGGACTTTCACCCGAGACAATTCTCGAAGTTCTCAGGAACTCTGCCCTCAACGCTCCGATGTACCAGTCCAAAGGGGAGTCGATCTGTCACCGAAACTTTACGCCCCGATTTCTGCTCGACCACATGTTGAAAGATGTCGACCTCATTCTGGAAGCATGCGGACGCCTCTCCCTTGAGCTGCCGATGCTGCCCGTCATCCGTGGTTTGTTTGCTGCAGCGAAATCCAAGGGGATGGGGACTGAGGACTATTCTGCAGTTGTAAAGGTTATGGATTAAGGAGCCGGGAAGGGACGTTCCGTCCCGACGAATGTGGACATGACTGCTCCCAAGGGCACAAACTTCCTACAACAGGTCAAACATTTACTTAAAGGCACGCTGGGAAAGACTGCGGCAAGCGTGATGTGATTTTCCTCACTCAAAAATGGTAAGCATCAATCCCTACTTGAAGGTATCTCCTTCCAAGGCAAATTCCCTTGAACTGCTTTCTTTTTAGCCCTTTTGGTGGTTAAAAGTGGAGGGTCGAGCCTGTAAAGCACGGTTTTCACCTTCCTGAAGTTATCAACATCTAGAAACCCCCCATGATTCCCGCATTTTTTGCTTGACATTAATCCCTAAAAGGATAAATTTCCAACTCACGGTGGGTAAAAGTGGGGAATTAGTGGGTGGAAATCCTTCCGTTTTCGGCACTCCCTCAGTCATAATTTCGGCCTGAAAAAATGTCATCGTTCAAGGGGAGTTATAGCTATTCTGTCGACAGCAAAGGGCGAATCAACATACCTGCCCGGCTGCGCAAGTATGTTTCCCTGGATGCAAAAGACACGTTCGTGCTGACGAGAGGTTTTGAGCGATGTCTCTTCGTGTATCCGCTCGATGAGTGGAACAAGCTTGAACAGTCCATCAGGGGTCTTTCTCCTTCCGACCCCAAGCATCGGTTTTTCACCCGCACCCTGCTCCAGTGGGCAACGGAAGCGCAACTCGACGCTCAGGCACGCATCATCATCCCGAAGGAACTCCTTCAGTTCGCAGGGATCGAAAATGAGGTGCTGATCTTAGGAGTCCTCGAACGGATTGAAGTCTGGAATCCCAAAGTGTATGAAGAATACATGAGCGAGCAGCCCGAAAGCTACGAGGCCGTCGCTGAGGCTGTCATGAAGGCGAATCCGCGATCGTAACCGGTACGCCGATGAGCCGAGTCGGCTGTGGAGAATCAAACGACGTTTCACACCCCTGTGTTGGCTGATGTAGTTCTCTCGTACTTGGTAACCGACCTCAAGGGTGTGTACGTTGACGCGACTGTGGGGGGCGGCGGACACGCTGAGCGAATCCTGGAGAAGTTAGAACGGGAAGGAAGGGTCGTCGCACTTGATCGTGATGGGAATGCTGTTACTTTTGCACAAGAGCGGCTGAGCAAGTACGGCGACCGGGTTCGCATCGTCCGAGCGAATTTTGCTGAAGTCGGAACAATCGTGGAGCGCCTCGGCATCGATAAAACATTCGGAATTCTCCTCGACCTTGGAGTTTCCTCCTACCAGGTTGATGAAGAGGGACGAGGGTTCAGTTTTCAACGGAATGAAGGAATCGACATGAGGATGGATCAACGACAGGAGCTGAGCGGCTGGACGGTTGTCAATCGGTACAGCCAGGACCTACTGGCGGATCTCCTTAGGCAGTACGGCGAAGAAAAGCACGCACGACGGATCGCGAAGTCCATAGTACAGCGCCGAGAAGAAAGGCCCCTGAACTCCACCCGGGATCTTGTCGATATCGTTCGGTCCGTCGTTGGCGGCAAGCATGTCCAGAAATCATTGGCGCGGGTCTTCCAGGCAATTCGAATCGAAGTGAACCAGGAACTCGAGAACTTGCATAAGGCATTGCACGACATGGTTGATGTTCTTAGAGTGGGCGGCCGAATCGTGGTGATCTCATACCATTCCCTCGAAGATCGAATTGTCAAAGAGTTTTTCCGAGCCGAGGCAGCGGCATCGATACCGTCGGGGACGAAATTAATTCCCGATCGACCGAGACAGCAGCTTCTCCGCATCTTGACGAAGAGACCAATCGTGCCCGGTCGGGCAGAAGTCATGGTGAACTCCCGAGCGCGAAGCGCAAAACTTAGAGCTGCGGAGAGAATTTGACCGTACGATGGGCAGTATGGGCCCATCCCGACATCAACGCAAGCAACGCGGACGCTCGAAACATGGCGAAGCAGGATCCCAAGCTTAACATCACCTCTGTAGAGCAAGGCCATCGTTGGCTGCTCTACGGCGGGGATATTCAGGCGGAGCCAACCTTCCGAGGTGCCGCCTACCGGCCGGTCCGTTCCCGTCTCAGAAAAAGAAAAATATCGACCTTTAACATCATCCTCTCCCTTTTTGGTCTAGCGATTGCTGTCGTTCTTTACATCAGCAACATTATTGCGGTGTCCCATCTGGTAGCGAATATCAATACCCTCGAGAGGAGATACCAGACGGTCACGAACACGAATGAACTTCTTCGAGCCGAGCTCAGCCGAAAATCAGCGCTTGAGCGAATCGGCAAGATCGCGACGGAGGAACTCGGGTTGCGTTATCCTCAAGAACAACCAGTCTGGTTGGAGATAGATGAACAACTCATTGAACAGTTACAACCATAGTGATTGGACGATCTCGCTCCAATCTCGATGAGGGCATCGTGTCAGACCACGCGGCGAAGCTCAAAGTCATGTTGGATTTTTGATCGTCATCGACAGACCCAAGTTCACGGAAAACCATGCTAACTCAACCAAGCGATAGCGCCTCAGAGCAGCTCAACCCGTTACGATATTTTAACCTGCGTCTCACGCTCGTGAAGGTCTTCTTCCTCGCGTTTTTTGCCCTTCTCGTAGCGCGACTAGTCCAAGTACAGATCATCGATGCGGAGAAATACGAGCAGATTGCCCGCAGGCAGTACGAGACGAAGCTGGTACTCCCCGCAGCTCGGGGCAAGATTTACGACCGAAACGGTAACATCCTCGTCTCGAACGCAATGTTCGTCTCGTACGGGGCAGATCCAAAGATAGTCGGAGAGAAAGCACTCCAGGTGGCAGAGGAATTCGGCCGAGTCTTCGGCAAGCCCCGGAGTCACTACCTCGAAAAACTCCGGACCGAGGGACGATTTGTCTGGATGAAGCGGCGCGTGTCACCTGCACTCGCGAGGAGGATGCATCTTGACAGGCTCAAAGGGGTGGTGCGACTCGATGAGCCGAAACGCCTCTACCACTACGGCGAGGTTGCCGGATCACTGCTGGGGTTCACGGATATCGATAACAAGGGATTAAGTGGAATCGAGCTTCAATACGACCGGGTGTTAAGCGGAACCGATGGATATGTGGTCATGCAGCGCGATGGTCTGGGGCACACGAAACCGTCGGTGGATTACCCTCGTGTCGAACCGGTGAATGGTCACGATGTGGTCTTGACGATCGATATCGCGTTCCAGTCTATCGCGGAGGAGGAACTTGGAAAGGGAATAGAATTGCATGAGGCGGAGGGCGGATTAGTTATTATCCTCGACCCGAAAACCGGCGAGCTACTCGCTTTGGCTCAGTGGCCCGCTGTCAACCCGAACGAATTCTACCGCTACGATGCGGCGAACCAGAAAATACGGGCGATCACTGATACGTTCGAGCCGGGTTCTCTCTTCAAGCTTGTCACGGCCACTGCAGCGTTACAGAACGATCTGGTAACGCCTGACCGGCGATTCTTTGCTGAAAACGGAAAGTATGTCGTGTCCCTCCGCGCCGGCAAAAAACGAGTCATCAAGGACACACACGAGTACGGGTGGATCTCGTTCGCTGAGGCGATGGAACATTCAAGCAACATCGTGATGGCGAAAGTTTCAGACCTGGTCGGTGCCGGTCGACTCTATTCCTGTGCTCGCGATTTCGGCTTTGGTACTGCGACAGGGATCGACCTCCCGGGGGAAGTTGCTGGGAAAGTCAAGAAGCCCTCCGAATGGTCTGGGACGACGCTGAACACCATGGCCTATGGCTACGAGATCGCTGCAACGCCGCTGCAGATTGCCAGTGCCTACTCCGCCGTGGCGAACGGGGGTACGCTGATGAAACCCACAGTGCTTAGACAAATCGTCTCGGGCCCGAGCGGTACGACAAATGAGGATCTTGAAATTGAACGACGAGCGGTCCGCCGTGCGGTTTCTCCGGAAGTCTCTCGTGTGCTTACGGAGTTGTTCGTGGGTGTCGTCAACCGGGGAACGGGCATGCGGACGCGCATCGAAGAAGTTCAGATCGCCGGCAAGACGGGCACATCGAGGAAGTACGTCAACGGGAAATATCAACTTGGCAGCTATGTCTCGTCCTTTGTGGGATACTTTCCAGCGGATGACCCGACGGTCCTTTGCCTTGTGATGGTCGATAACCCTCACGCGGTTAGCTACTATGGTGGTGAAACGGCGGGCCCGGTCTTCCGCGCAGTCGCTGAACGCATTATCAACACCGGTAGTGCAATCATGAAGACTGTCGTTGCACGTTCGGCCGGCGATGGCGTCGATCCGAACGGTGTGGTGCCTAACGTCCGAAACCTGAAGGTGGATATCGCGACTAGATTGCTCGAAAGTCACGGTTTCGTAGTGGATCTCTTCGGACATGGTGAGGTTGTCGTCCGCCAAGTTCCCGGCCCCGGCCAGGAAGCCGAGCCAGCGAGCATGGTGCGGCTCGTAACGGCTCAGTACTCTGAGGGACTTAACCCTGCCGATGGGCTCATCGGCGTTCCCGATCTCCGTGGCATCACGATCCGTCGGGCGGTGAACCGGTTGACGCTCGATAACCTTCGGGCGGGGGTGGTCGGCTCAGGGGTCGTTGTCAGCCAGAGGCCGGAGCCTGGTACTCGCGTGAGAGATGGCGCAAAGGTGAAACTCTGGTGTGAGCCGAAGTCGGGCTTGCAAATTGGGAGTGGTCGTGACCATGATGTGGAAAAGAACGTGTCTCGCCCCGGGTGAAACTTCCGGAGGAGAACCATTGAAACCGTACAAAATCATCCATGGAGAGAGGAGGGCACATTGCAGTGGATAATACAAACTTTGTTTACACGTTGAACCGTGTCATCGACAGATGGAGTTTGCTGAAACACCCATTTTATCAATCCTGGAATGGGGGAAACCTGACGCGAAATACGTTGAAGCAGTATGCGTGTCAGTACCACCATTTTGTGAAACACTTTCCACGGTTCCTGAGTGCAACTCATATGAACACCCCCGACATTCGAATTCGTCAGGAAATCTTGATGAATCTGATGGACGAGGAGTACGGTTCGGAGAACCACCCTGCGTTATGGCAGCGCTTTGCGGAAGCAAGCGGGGTCAGCGTTCAGGAGATGGAACAGACGGAACCGCTGCAGCAGACAGCGGCCCTCGTCGATACCTTTTTCACGACGTGCCGAAACCGTCCGTTCGTGGATGGTTTAGGTGCACTCTATGCCTATGAATCGCAAGTTCCAGAAATCTCCCGCGTGAAAATCAGTGGATTGCGCAGGTTCTATGGTATAGTGGACCCCGAGGCGCTGCGGTTTTTTACGGTGCATATGGAAGCGGATGTTGAACACTCCGCGACAGAGCGACGGATCATCGAAGCATCTGCCAAGACCGTCGCGCAGCAGGATGGTGTTCTGAACGCAGCGGAAGGTGTGGCGAAGGCGCTCTGGACATTCCTGGATGGAGTCTCTGAATCATTCGTGAAACCCGAAACTGCTTATGCTTGAGCCTTTCGCCGGAGAATCCAGCTGTGAACTGCATCCCCGTCATGGCAAGGCCATTCCTTCACGCCACCCGCGAAGCCCCGTGAAACGGGGCGAAGCGGTCACTTCGTGAGAAGTGGCTCCTTCGGATCGGGACGGTATGAAACCAGCGGTGCGGATGCACTGGCAACCATGATCATTGACGTGCGTTGGCGGTATGTATGACCTTATTAAAATTGCTCGAGGGTGTGTCAGTGACCAAACTCTACCATGCAGAGCTTGGTCAGATGGTGCAGACGCAGGATGTTCAAATCAGGGGCGTTCAGTACGACTCACGGAGGGTCACACGTGGGGACCTCTTCGTTGCAATTTGCGGAACGAGCGTCGATGGCCATCGCTTTATCCAGCAGGCGATATCTGCGGGAGCGAAGGCAGTAGTTCTCGAAGACGACCGCGCCGTACCGGACGCGCTCTTCAGGCATACGCGAGTTGTGAAGGTCGTCGTTGGCAATTCGCGTCGGGCGCTCGCGAAGATCTCGAGCAACTATTATGGACATCCATCCCGGAAACTCCGCCTGATCGGGGTGACGGGAACGAATGGAAAAACGACCACGACGTACCTGATCAGGTCGATCTTGGAATCGAACGGCGAAAAAACTGGATTGATCGGGACGATTGAATATAAACTGGGAGAGGACGTGCAACCTGCGGTCCACACCACACCGGAGTCGTTGGAGCTCAATGGGTTCCTCAGTCGGATGGTGAAGAATGGCTGCCGGTCTGCTGTGATGGAGGTCTCGTCCCATGCACTCCAGCAGGATCGCGTGTACGGATTTGATTTTGATGCCGCGGTGTTCACAAACCTGACTCAAGATCATCTCGATTATCACGGGTCGATGGAAAGTTATCTTGATGCAAAGAAGTCTTTGTTCGACATGCTCGACGAACGTGCGATTGCTGTCTATAATAGCGACAATGCGTACGCAGGGCGCGTCATCCTCAACACCCGTGCGAGAAAGATTGCGTACGGCGCTCGAAAAGCGGATGTCATCTTGAAGTCCGCATCCCATTGGGAATCGGGCATGGTTGTATTCCTCGAGTATCGAGGACGGGAGATCAAGATCGAATCGTCCCTCATCGGTGAATTCAACGCCGAGAACATCGCCGGTGCAGTTTCCACCGGCATAGGTTTGGGCATTCCTCTCGACCGGATTCAAGACGGCATCAGAAACCTCACTGCTGTTCGCGGCCGCTTCGAAAAGATGGTTTCACCGGCGGGTTGGATTGCCATCGTCGACTATGCACACACGCCGGACGCCCTCGAGCGCTCCTTGCGCGCCATTCGGGCGATGCGGGAAAAGCTCTCGACGGATCAGCATCGAAGAATTATCACCGTCTTCGGCTGCGGCGGTAATCGGGACCGTGGGAAGCGTCCGAAGATGGGGCGAATCGCCAGCGAGCTCAGCGACGTGACAATCGTGTCCTCGGACAACCCGCGATTCGAGGACCCGGAGTCAATCATCGATGAGGTGATGGAGGGAGTAAAGTCGGTCCCTACGGTGAACCGTGAGGCCGATCGAAAAAAAGCGATCATCATGGCACTCGAGATGGCGCGACCCGGAGATTTCGTGCTGATTGCTGGAAAGGGACACGAAAGCTATCAGGTGATCGGAGATCAAAAAGTTCATTTGGATGACCGAGAAGTCGTCGAGCGTTTTATCGAGGAACACCAAGCGTAGGGTTGAGAATTCTTTCAATGCTCGACAGCTCAGTCGATGAATCGGTAGGCACTCCGCAGATGAAGTTGATGATTGAAGATGTCCTGAAGCTCGATCATGTGGACCGAAAGAACATGGGGGATCTCTCAGGTAACATCGTTAAGGGCGTGAGCACAGACTCCCGCACCGTGAGACCGGGAGACCTGTTCTTTGCATTGCGGGGTGAGAAATTCGATGGACATCGGTTCCTTCGTGAGGCGTTTGATAAAGGTGCCGTGGCCGCGGTGGTCGAGAGCGCAGCGAAACTCGGTCCACCGGATGAGATGCGAAACTATCCCGTGGTTGTGGTGAGGAGTACAATCGCTGCCCTTGGGAAACTCGCGAATCTCTATCGAACAACATTCAACATCCCGATCATCGCGATCAGCGGGAGCAGCGGAAAGACGGTAACGAAAGACATGGTTGCAGCGGTGCTCGGCACTGAATACAGAGTCCTGAGCACGGAAGGAAACCTGAACAATCAGATCGGCGTACCGCTGATGCTTTTCCGACTCGAGAAAGACCAAGAGATGGCTGTCATCGAAATGGGCTCGAACCATTTCGGCGAGATCGCTCATCTCTGTGAGGTGGCTGAACCAACGTACGGCCTCATCACCAACATCGGGCGTGCCCACTTGGAGTTTTTCGAGTCTGTGGAGGGAGTCGCGAAAGCGAAGGGAGAACTGTTCGAGTGGCTCTCGATGGTCGAGGGTCGGCAATCAGTCGCCTTCGTGAATGCGGATGACCCGCTCGTACTCAGAGAGAGCGAGAGAGTGAAGAACAAGATCACATTCGGTTTTGAGTCGTCGGACGTCGACGTAAGAGGGATCTACTTGGGAATGAATCAGCAGTGCCAGCCGAAATTCGAGATCCAGAGTCAGTGGCTGTCGATGAATGATGTCATTGAGCTGCACGTCACCGGAAGGCATGCCATCTACAGCGCTCTTGTGGCTGTCGCGGTTGGCCTGAAATTCGCGGTGAAACCTGATCGGATCAAATGCTCCCTTGAACAGTTCACATCGAGCAAGGGGCGGATGGAAATCCTGAAGGTTGGAGGAGTCACTATTCTGAACGACACCTATAATTCCAACCCGGATTCAGCGATTGCGGCCCTTCAAACTCTTGCGGTGATACGTTGTGAGGGAAAAAAAATCGCTGTCCTGGGCGACATGCTGGAGCTCGGCGAGGGAAGTACCGAGGAACACGCGAAGGTCGGTGTCGTGTTCTCCGACCTCGGTCTGGAGTATCTCCTCACGTTCGGTCCGCACTCCAAGTCTACAGCAGCAGCAGCAAAAGCATGGATCTCTCGACATTTCGGCGACAAAGCAGCTCTGATTGGCGATCTGATCGAGCTTGTTAAGGCTGGCGACGCTGTGCTCGTGAAAGGTTCTCGGGGAATGCGAATGGAAGAGGTTATTAAGGCTTTGACTGAAGAGTTCAAAGACTAAGGGAAACCTCACGCGGGTGCCAAACCTGCAAAAGGGTGGTTCCGATGCTTTATTATTTGCTCGACTATATCAATCGGGTATACGATCCCCCGGGGTTCGGGGTGTTTCGATTCATTACATTCCGTTCTGCTGCTTCGGCCGTTACGGCGTTGCTCATAGCCTTCTGGCTCGGACCGAAGATCATACGGGTTCTCCGCGCAAAGCGGATTCAGGAGCCCCCGAAGTTGGAGGCACCGGAGCAGCACCGCCAGAAAGTTGGAACGCCGACGATGGGGGGACTGATCGTACTAGTTTCTGTGTTGGTTCCGACCCTCCTCTGGGGCGACCTGAAGAACACGTACGTAATCCTCATTTTGTTGGTGACTGCTGGACTCGGCGCAGTGGGATTTCTCGATGATTACCTGAAGGTCGTGAAAACGAAACCGAGGGGACTCATCGCCCGGTACAAACTCATCGGACAAATTGCTATCGGGCTGCTTGTCGGTGGTGCGATCTTTTTTTTTCCGGAGTGGTTCGATTCCAACTTACCACGGATCAAGTCAGCGACGACGGTTCCATTTTTCAAACACCTCGAGCTTGACCTCGGCGTGTTGTACATACCGATGGTTATTTTTGTGATCACTGCAACCTCCAATGCGGTGAATCTCACTGATGGGTTGGATGGGCTCGCGATCGGGTTAATCGGCATCGTGACGCTGACACTGGCGGTGATCGCGTACATTTCGGGACATGCTGAGTTCAGCCAGTACCTCACCATTCCGTTTCTTCCGGGGAACGCCGAACTCGTCATCTACTGCGCGGCTCTGGTTGGGGCGTCGCTGGGGTTTCTCTGGTTCAATGCCTATCCAGCACAGGTGTTCCTTGGCGATACCGGTTCGCTTGCGCTCGGCGGTGCAATCAGCGCAATCTGTGTGATGATCAAGAAAGAGCTCCTCCTGCCTATCTTGGGCGGGGTGTTTCTGGCGGAAACTGCCTCTGTGATCATCCAGCGGGTCTATTTCAAGTACACAAAGAAAAAATACGGCGAGGGTCGGCGGGTCTTCAAGATGGCCCCGTTGCATCATCATTTCGAGATGTGTGGCTGGCCGGAGCCGAAGATCGTCACACGGTTCTACATTGTAGCGGTTTTGTTGATGATTCTGAGTCTTGCAACGTTCAAGGTGCGTTGAAGTCAGTTCCACTGTGACTGGATGAATCATGAACGAGAATTATGCAGCGGCCTTGGCGACACTTGCACTCATCAACACAGCAATCGCACTAGCGAAGAATAGAAAGGCAATGAGATGTTGCTCGTGTCGATTTTTGTGGCACCGGTGGCGACTGGGCTATTAGTTGTATTGCCAAGTTCGAGCCGACGCCTGAAGTTCCCGAACGTGAGAAAAACTTGAGTTGAAAGAGCTCGACCCCATCGTGCCACCAGAGCGTGATCGGATGAACGTCAGAGGAAAGAGCATTTCTGTCATTGGCGCAGCGCGCAGTGGTCTTGCAGTTGCTAAGTTGCTTAAGGCGCAGGGTGTCAGCGTGTTTGTCAGTGATCTTCAGCCGGTGGACGAGCTCACAGCGGCTGCTCAGGAGCTGGAGAAACTCGGTGTTCCATTTGAATTTGGCGGGCATAGCGAACGCGTCTATGATGCCGAGATACTGGTGATCAGTCCGGGAGTTCCCTCCAGCGCACCGGTTGTCGTGGCGGCTGCGAGCGAAGGGATCAAGGTCGTGGGTGAGCTGGAAGTGGCATCCTGGTATTGCAGAGCGCCGATCATCGCGGTGACGGGCTCAAATGGCAAGACGACAACGACGTCACTCATCGGAAGGATTTTCTCCGATGCAAAAAAAGACCATGTGGTGGCGGGTAACATTGGCACGGCATTCTCGAACTTCGTTCTGGACCTGGCTGAAACATCTGTTGCGGTTGTGGAAGTAAGCAGCTTCCAGCTGGACCGTATCGAGACGTTTCATCCGCGGGTTGCTGTGATTCTCAACATTACGCCCGACCATCTCGACCGGTATGGTGCCTCGTTCGGGGAATACATCAAGTCTAAATGCCGCATCTTTATGAACCAGGGAACGAACGACGTCCTGATCTATAACAACGATGACGAGGTCACGAGACAACAGGTGAGCAAACTCATGCACTCCTCGGTCCGGCTGCTTCCGTTCAGTGCCGAACAGTCTCTGCCGGCTGGAGGGTACGTAAAAAAAAACAAAGTTATCGTTTCTCTCGATGGCCGAAAGGAGGAACTCATCGACGTGCGGGCAATTCGGATTCGCGGTGAACATAACCTCTACAACTCAATGGCTGCAGCACTCGCAGCGCGCGCGATGGAGGTCGGGAACGAGGCGATCCGGCAAAGCCTGATGTGCTTCGAAGGCGTTGAACATCGACTTGAGTTTGTCCGGGAACTGAACGGCGTTCGGTACATCAACGATTCGAAGGGGACGAACGTAAACTCCGTCTGGTACGCGCTCCAGAGCTTCGAGGAGCCCATCATTCTCTTGCTCGGGGGTCGGGATAAGGGCAATGACTATTCTGTTCTCTACGATCTGGTCAAGAAAAAGGTGAGAGCCATCGTCGCCATCGGCGAATCCGCCGATACGGTGGTCAGGAATTTCAAGAACCTTACGCGTGTCGTCAAACTGGATACGATGTTCGATGCGGTGGGCCAAGCGGAGCGTCTGGCGCAACGTGGTGATGTCGTGCTCCTCTCACCAGCATGTTCAAGCTTCGACTGGTTCGAGAACTACGAACATCGAGGGAGGGTCTTCAAGGAGTTCGTGAATCAATTGTGAAAAAGCCGACGAGTCATATCGACATCATACTCCTTCTTGCGGTGCTCACCTTGATGGTCTTCTCGGTGGGTCTGGTCTACAGTGCGAGTGCGACCTGGGCGATGGTCAAAAAGGAGAGCAGTGAGTATTTCTTGACGCGCCACAGCGTGCGCGTTCTCCTCGGTATGGCGATGATCTTGTTGTTCATGAAATTCAATTACCAGCATCTGAAGAAAGTAAGCAAGGCAGCCCTCTCGACCGCCGCGCTCTTTCTCGTTGTTGTGTTGATCGTCGGAGGCGAGGTGAGAGGAGCGAGTCGCTGGCTGAATTTTGGAGTTCTCGGGTTCCAACCTTCTGAGTTTGCGAAATTTGCCCTGCTCGTCCACCTCTCAGTCTTGCTTTCGGAGAAAAAGGATTACCTGCATGACTTCAAGCACGGCTATTTTCCTGCGCTCTTCTGGATCGGCATTATCATGGGTCTGGTGCTATTGCAGCCGAACTTCAGCACGGCCGCGATGATCTTCGCGTTGAGTCTGCTTCTCCTGTTTATCGGTCGCGCGAGACTCCGCCACATCGGACTGACACTCGCGGTCCTCCTGCCCGTCTTGGCCGTCTATATGTTAAGTGCGCAGTATCGCATGCAGCGTATCCTCGGATTCCTCGGTTTGGGAGATCAGGCCGCCGAAGGCGGACGGATGAACTATCAGGTCTATCAGGGGATCCTCGGATTCGGCAACGGCGGATTGGTTGGAGTTGGACCCGGCGAGAGCAGGCAGCGCGATTTCTTCCTTCCGGAATCGTACGGTGATTTTATCTATTCCATCATCGGCGAGGAGTACGGATTCCTCGGTACGATCCTGGTGCTTGTGCTTTTTGTCGTGATCATGGGGCGTGGCTTCAAGATCGCGAAACATGCGCCGGACGATTTCGGCCGGTATCTCGCGGTTGGAATCACCTCGATGATCACACTCTACGCGGTGGTCAACGCCGGGGTGACTTTGGGAGTCCTGCCGACGACGGGTCTGCCAATGCCGTTCATCAGCTACGGAGGTTCGGCGATTCTGGTCACCTGTGTTGCGGTCGGAGTGCTGCTGAACATTTCATCGTACACGAACCTTCGTCCAAGGGTTCAATCCGCACCGGAGGGTGATCAGATGCAGGTCCGGAAAGTGTACTAGAGCATCTTGGCCTTTTGGACTGGGGAGCGGTCTACGACCCCATAGGTCGACTACCTGTCCCGCTTCGGAGAGTCCGCTCGGGACAATCCATGCATGAGTTGACGTGTTGTGTCTGAAAAAGAACTACGAATTATTCTTGCTGGCGGAGGCACGGGAGGACATCTGTATCCAGCTATCGCCATCGCCGAAGAAATGAAAGCGCTGAGGCCAAAGGTCGACATCGTGTTTGTTGGGACGAAAGGAAAAATCGAGAGTCGCGTGGTACCTGAGAAGGGTTATGATCTGAAGACGATATGGGTTGGTGGCTGGT
The DNA here is from genome assembly GCA_036477295.1 of Bacteroidota bacterium. Taxonomy (GTDB): domain Bacteria; phylum Bacteroidota; class Ignavibacteria; order UBA10030; family JAZGDE01; genus JAZGDE01. Next base: position 18,112 of record JAZGDE010000070.1, read on the forward strand.
CGCGCCGGCTGTCGCTTGGCATGGTCCTGTTTCCGTTCAAGCTCATGGTGTCCTTCATACAATCATACGTGTTCATCAAGAAATTTAGACCACACGTCGTTGTAGGAACCGGAGGCTACGTGAGCGGGCCGGTGCTGTACGTTGCAACGCTCTTGAGAATCCCGACGCTCATTCAGGAACAAAACAGCTATCCCGGTATTGCTTCGCGATTCCTCGCAGGACGTGTTGACGAGGTCCATGTCACGTTCGAAGTTACGAAGAAGTATCTGAAGAAAGGAAAACGCGAGATCAAAGTCAGCGGCAACCCTACCCGGGCTGCGCTCGGCACCGTCAAACGCGAACACGGAGCCCTCTTTTTCGGGCTGGACGCCAAGAAAAAGACCTTCCTCGTATTCGGCGGCAGTTTGGGGGCGGTACGACTCAACGACGCGATCCTCACGCTCGTCCAGGATCTGATTGCTGCTGATATACAGCTCATCTGGCAGACGGGGACGCAGGACTACGACCGTATCAAGTCCGCCGCCCCCCTGCCGAATCTGATCGCGGTCGTGTCCTTCATTGACCGTATGGAATTTGCTTATGCAGCCAGCGATGTGGTCGTCTGTCGAGCTGGAGCGACGACTGTTGCGGAGATAACGCGGGTTGGGATTCCAGCAATTCTCGTCCCATACCCGTACGCTGCCGCAGACCATCAAGTGGTGAACGCGAGTACAGTCGCAGATTCAGGCGCCGCGATCGTTGTTCTTGAGCACGAGCTCCCTGGCAAGCTCAGAACCACACTCTTCAATCTGCTTGAGAGCAGATCGGAACGGAAGAAGATGAGCAAGAGGAGCCTGACACTCGCAAGGCCGCACGCTGGCCGTGATCTTGCCGAAGCGGCAATGCGGCTTGCCCTTTTACGATCTGTGCCAGGGGCGTCCCTTCAGGACGACTCCTCGAGGAGGCTATAGGCCAATTGGATCGGAGTAGCAGCACGACTATGGAAGCGCTCGAAGTTCCCGAAGGCGCGCGGGAATCTATCCCTTCGGGAAAAGTATTCAAGTATAAACTCGATTTCTACTATCAGCAAGCGCTGATGTATGTCGTGACGTTGATCGCGTATGCGTGGATACGGGGCAGTTTCATCGAAGACAAGTTTGAGTTCGTTTTTCGTGATCCGATCGTGTACGTGATCCTGTTCTTTGTTCTTGTGTCGTGGTTTGTGCTGATCCTCAATCGGATTCGGGACCGGAAGTTGATCGTCGCGGGAGACAAGTTGATTTTTGCGAACCGGAATCGTCAGCGTGTCGTTTCTGTTTCGGATATCGCATGGATCTACATTGGTCGCGAGCAGAAGGTTCAGACGAGCGGTCGTTTTCAGGTGATCCGGATGAAGCTGAAAAACCGACGACGCGTCCTCCGCATTCGTGTCGGTCGATATGAACGCGACCAAGATCTCGTCGCGGAGATTGGGAAACTGACTGAGCATGTGGCGAAAATAAGACGAAGCCGATTGGAACTACGCCTCATCGAAAGGTAATTCACCGGGGGGCATGGCTATGTACAACACAGCGATCAGAAAACGACCCGTGAACTCGAGTCTATGTTTCGATCAATCAAAAAATTACATTTCGTCGGCATCGGCGGGATCGGCATGAGTGGAATCGCTGAGATTCTGCTGAATGAGGGATTTCAGGTCACTGGTTCGGACAAGGAGCTCTCCGAGGTGACTGACCGCTTGCAGCAGCTCGGCGCAAGGGTGTATGAGGGCCACGATCTCAGGAATGTCGAACCGGACGTCGATGTCATCGTGTACTCTTCTGCGGTCAGCATGGATAGCCCGGAGATCCGCGAGGCCGAACGACGGAAAATCCCTGTAATACGACGCGCAGAAATGCTCGCCGAGGTGATGCGCCTGAAATACGGCGTTGGCATTGCCGGCACACACGGGAAGACCACCACGACTTCGATGATTAGTCTTGTCCTGATGGAAGGAGGTCTGGACCCGACGGTGATTGTGGGTGGCAAACTGAGCGGCCTGGGTGGAACGAACGCGCGTCTTGGTCGCGGCGAGTTTATCGTTGTAGAGGCGGATGAGTTTGACCGCTCGTTTCTCTCGATCACGTCGACGATCGCGGTCCTGACAACCTTGGAAACAGATCACCTCGATTGCTACCGAGACATAGAAGATCTGAAGGGAGCGTTTGTTCAATTTGCGTCAAGGGTTCCCTTCTACGGTTTTATCGTGCTTTGTCTGGACGAACTAGCGCTCCTTGATATCATGCCGCAACTGAGGAGGAAAAAAATCATCACGTATGGATTGAATCCACAGGCCGACCTTCAAGCAGTGGATATTTACCACAAGGAGGACACGTCGAGATTTGCCGTCGTGCAGTCTGGAGAAGAACGCGGCGTCATCAAGCTGAATGTTCCGGGAAAGCACAACGTCCGCAATGCCCTTGCTGCCATCGTGGTTGGGCTGGAGCTTGGGGTCTCCTTCGACCGCGTCAAGTCTGGTATCGAGAAATTTTCAGGCGTGTACCGACGCTGGGAGAAAAAGGGTGAAGTAAATGGGATCGTCCTCTACGATGACTATGCCCATCATCCAACGGAGGTGAGAGCGACGCTCTCCGGTGCAAAATCGGGATGGCGGAAGCGCATCGTTTGTGTCTTCCAGCCTCACCTGTATTCACGAACCCGCGACTTCTATGAAGATTTCGGCAAAGCGTTCTTCCACGCGGACGTCTTGGTCATTACAGATGTCTATCCGGCACGCGAGGAGCCGATTCAAGGGATCACAGGAGATCTCGTCGCCCACGCCGCGAAGCAGTTCGGTCATAAAGAGGTACACTACATTCCTGCGAAAACCGACGTGCCGGACTATCTCTGGAAGATCGTCAAGAAAGGGGACATCGTGATCACGATGGGCGCGGGCGACATCTGGAAATATGGGGAGGAGTTTCTGAAGAAACGGAGAGTGAGAAGCTAACGGGATTCAGAGTGGGGAAATCCGTACCGCCACGGACCAGAGGACGAATGGTGACTCAATAGCAGGAAATGGGAACGTATGATTTCAATCGATGAGATAAAGCTATTTTTCAAAGGAGAGATGAAGCTCAGCGAGCCGCTGTTGAAGTACACGTCGTTTCGCATCGGTGGTCCAGCGGATTACTATCTGGAGCCAGCCGATAAGGATGAGTTGGTGAACCTGATTCGGTACGTCCAGAGAAATCAGATTCCTTTTATCATCATTGGGAGCGGGAGTAATGTGCTGATCAGCGACGAAGGGTACCGCGGCGTCGTGATCAATCTGGAGGCTCGAGTGAATCGCTTGGAGGTGCGGGGCGATACGGTAATGGCTGAGACCGGGGTTCGAACGCCGCGCTTTGTTGATTTCTGCGTCCAGCGCAGTCTTCAGGGAGTGGAGATGCTCGTGGGCATACCAGGCACGATCGGGGGTGCGGTCATCATGAATGCCGGGGCAAACGGGGGACAAATATCGGACTATTTAGTGGAGGTAGAGGTCTTTCGGGAGGGAAAGGTAATCCGGGTAGCAAAGGAGGAGGGTGAATTTGCTTACCGCCGTTCCGGATTTATCCGCGATGTCGTCCTCAGCGCAGCGTTCCGATTGCCGAGGGGAGACAAAGATGAACTGATGCGGCGTCGGCGGGAGTTCCTCGTAAGACGAGGAAAGACACAGCCACTGAATTTTCCGAACTCCGGCAGCATGTTTAAAAATCCTCCCGGGACATACGCGGCAAAGCTCATTGAAGAGGCAGGTCTGAAAGGACTGCGAAAGGGGGACGCCCAGATTTCTGAGCTCCATGCGAACTTTTTCGTGAATCTCGGTCGCGCGAGCGCAACAGATGTGCTCGAGTTGATGAGAATTGCGCGCAAGACGGTCCACGAGAAGTTCAACACTACGCTCGAACCAGAAGTGAAGCTCGTTGGATTCTCGACAGAGCTCGTCTGAGCCGGTGGAATCCGATTAGGAGATGGCCTTGTGACAAGCAGTACATTGAAGAACGTGTACGTCGGAAAGAACAACGGAGACCATCGGTGGAGTGTTCCGGCACTGTTGCTTATTCTCGTCGGCATGATCGCTCTTCTGGGAGTTTCGCATTTCTGGCGCGGCGGATTGAAGGTGAGAAAACTCTCAGTGGAGGGGAATCGTATTCTTTCGGAGGAAGAAATACTCAAATTGGCGGCAATCCCAGAGTCGATCGGCTTGTATGAGCTGGACTTGACGGTCGTGGAAACTCGCATTGAAAAACATTCCTTCGTGAAGGAAGTCATGCTGGTGAGAGAATTGCCGTCGAGTGTTCGCATTCGCGTGACAGAGCGACACCCAGTCGCGATTCTTGCGGGACCGGAGCCTGTCTTCATCGATGCCGACCTCGTGGTCCTCCCGAGCATCCGGTCGAAGGAGATCTTTGACCTGCCTGTCATCACGGGATGGAGAGGCCAGAAGTCGAGCGAAACAAAGGTCGGGTCGAAAGGCTTGGCCCTCTACGATCTACAATCCCGCAGGCCGACGACTCCCTACGGGACCGTAGGCCCATTGGATCAGGGTCTGCCTCGTGCAGTGAACATTATCGAGACGGCGAACCGAATGGACGAAAATCTCTATCACCTGATCTCGGAGGTTAGACTTCTCGACGGCGATGACATCGTCTTGTACAGTTCGGACTTCGGAGTACCCATCCTGTTCGGCCACGGCGACGAGGTGCGCAAGTTGGTCTATCTTCACGAGTTCTGGAATCAGGTTGTCAGTCGGGAGGGTGCTGCGAAACTCCAATCGGTGGATTTGCGCTTTGAAGGCCAGATCGTCGCACGGTGGAATCGACAACTTGAGAATCAGAGTGAGCGAAAACCAGGTGCTATCTAGAAACCTATCGAAAAGGTGGGGCCACAATGACAGAGGGTGATATCATCGTTGGTCTGGACATTGGGACCACGAAGGTGTGCGCAGTCGTCGCAGCGCTGAATGGAAACGGCCGGTTGAATATCCTTGGCATCGGGCGGAGCCCTTCGGATGGGCTTACACGGGGTGTTGTTACAAACATCGACAAGACCGTTCGCTCGATTGAAAATGCCATCGCGGAGGCGGAATCACAATCCGGCGTGAAGATCAAATCAGTGATCGTCAGTATTGCGGGAGACCACATTCAGAGTTTCCAGAGTCGTGGTGTTATAGCGATCAGTGGTCCCGAGCATGAGATCTCGCAAGCTGACGTGGACCGACTGGTCGAAGATACGAGACGTGTCGCTCTACCGTTGGATCGGAAAATCATCCACGTCATTCCTCAGGAATTCATCATCGACGGCCAGGATGGCGTCTACGATCCTGTGGGAATGTCCGGTGTCCGGATGGAAGCAAACGTTCACATCATCACGGGTCTGGTAACCGCGGCTCAGAACATCTATAAATGTGTCCAGCGAGGGAGACTCGAAGTGGCGGATATGGTCCTGGAGCCTCTCGCATCGAGTTATGCAGTTCTCGATGAAGAAGAAAAAGAGGTCGGTGTTGCCCTCCTCGATATCGGGGGAGGAACGACCGACCTTGCGGTGTTCGAAGAACGGACGATTCGTCATACGGCGGTGATCGGTGTGGCAGGGAAAAAGGTCACCGACGACATCCGCAAAGGTCTGGGCATCCTGACTGAACAGGCGGAAAAACTGAAACGCGAACACGGGTTTGCTTATATGCCGGCCATCGTGGACAACGAGCCGATTGCCCTTCCCGGCATCGGGGGTCGAGCACCTATCGAAATTGACAAACGGCTGCTCTGCCAGATTATTCAACCTCGGATGGAGGAAATCCTGGAGATCGCCGCGATGGAAATCAAGAGGTCAGGGTATTCGAAGCATCTGTCCGCTGGAGCGGTGTTGACCGGTGGCGGTTCACTGATCAAAGGGACGTCGGAGCTTGCACGCGAGGTGCTCGGAATACCCGTGAAGATCGGCATTCCGACCGGTTTCGGCGGTGGCCTCGTGAAGGAGATTGAGAATCCGATGTACGCAACCGCAGTCGGCCTAGTGTATCACCGGCTGCGCCAGAACGAGAAGGCTTCAATTTCATTCGGGTACGGTCGCAATGGAGGAACCATTAAGAATATTCTCTTCAGAATGAAAAACTGGTTCGATGAGTTGTGAAAAAGAGGCTAATTTCCCTGCATCGACTGAAGAAGAAATTAATCTCATCTGCGCAGAAAATCAAGGAGTTTTAATTCAGCTCACCAACAATATTAAGGAGGACTGATTGTGATCGAGCTCGATAGTTACATTCATGCGGGCGCTAAGATCCGCGTCGTTGGGCTAGGCGGCGGTGGCGGCAACGCCGTCAGCAGCATGATCGAAAGAGGCCTGACCGGCGTTGACTTCGTGGCGGTCAACTGCGACCTGCAGGCGTTGGCACAAAACAAAGCGCCCAATAAAATCCAGGTCGGAAAGAATCTCACGCGAGGTTTGGGCGCAGGGTCTGATCCAGCCATTGGACATCGTGCCGTGGAGGAAGACCGCGACGAAATCGCGCGGACGCTGGCAGGGAGTGACATGGTCTTCGTGACGGCGGGGATGGGAGGTGGGACCGGAACGGGCGGAAGTCCTATCGTTGCGAACATCGCGAAGAGTGTCGGAGCGTTGGTGGTCGGGATCGTGACGAAGCCCTTCAACTGTGAAGGAAAGAAGCGCATGCAGCAAGCAGAGATGGGTATTGAGGAGATGAAGAAACACGTGGACACGCTCATTGTCATCCCGAACCAGAAACTGCTTGCCATCGTGGAGCACATGACGCCGCTCCTGGAGGCGTTCCACAAAGCTAACGAGGTTCTCCACAACGCCACTCGCGGCATCTCCGAACTCATCACGGTTCCCGGTCTCATCAACGTGGACTTTGCCGATGTCCGTACTGTGATGCAGGAAATGGGCGATGCGTTGATGGGGTCTGGCGTCGCCTCTGGAGAAAACCGCTCCGTCGAAGCCGCTAACGCAGCCATCTCCAGTCCTTTGTTGGAAGGCGTTTCGATCTCAGGCGCGCAGGCTGTTCTCATTAATATAACGGGCGGGACAAATATGTCACTCGTCGAAGTGGAAGAGGCGACAAACGTGATCTACGAAGCGGCCGGAGAGGAATCGGACGTCATCCTCGGAGCTGTGATTGATGAGCACATGGATGACGAAATCATGGTGACCGTGATTGCCACGGGGTTCCACAAACGGGGGGCTGGCGCACGACCGAGAATCGTCAAGCCGACGGATCGAATTCCGACGGGATTTCATGACTTGCAGAAACTCGACGAACCGACCTTTATGCGTCGAGGTCTCGACCTTCCCTCTCATGCCGCTCGCATTGAAGATGAGAACAAAGAGAAGATCGATAAGTCAGATCCAGATAAGCCCGCGTTCCTGAGAAAAATCATGGATTGAAACAAGTTGCACGATTGACGGTCGCCGGTGCAAGCTACGAGAAAGGCGGGATGAACGGAGAGACGGGGTGCGTTATGTCTCTGGTCCGTTCCAGCAATTGATGCTGTAGCGTCAAGTCAAAGAAGCGTCCCCTGGTGTCGCAACCGGACGACTTCCCCACACGGATGAGTTCGGTATCAAGGATAGTTCTTCTCGAAGATGATGAGAGCGCTATCCTTTTTCTTTTTTCAGAGATCACGAGGCGTGATTCTTCCAGAATTTGCATCTCGGATTCCGTTTTGATAGATTGACGTTCATGAAACAACCGATCGTCGTTATCCTGCTCTTAACGCTGTCAAGCTCGTTGAGCCATGGACAGCCTGGGGCAGTGAGCAGTTCCTTTAAGCTCGCGCGGCTGAAGTACAGCGGCGGGGGTGACTGGTACAACGATCCTTCCTCTGACGTGAACCTGCTGAAGTTCGTGCAGGAGCATACGACGATCGATGTGGATCCCAAATATGAATTCGTTGAAATCAGCAGCGAAAATTTCTTTTCCTACCCCATGGTCTGGTTAACCGGACACGGCAATATCGTGTTCAGCGATTCAGAGATCCGACGTCTGCGAACGTACCTCGAAAAGGGAGGGTTCGTGTACGTCGACGATGACTACGGACTTGACAGAGCCTTTCGTCGGGAAATAAAGAAAGTGTTCCCGGATGAAAAGCTCGTCGAACTTCCCTTCTCCCATGGGATCTATCACACGCACTTTTCCTTCCCCAACGGTTTGCCGAAGATCCATCGGCATGAGGGCAGACCGCCACAGGGATTCGGCCTGTTCTTGGACGGACGGTTGGCGGTTTTCTATACGTACGAGTGCAACTTGGGTGACGGATGGGCTGATCCGCAAGTTCACAACGACCCAGAGGATAAACGACTTGCAGCACTCCGGATGGGAACAAACATTATCGTATGGGCGTTGACTCGGTAGCAGGGGAGAACGCTGCCCGGAGAGCATCGAATGGCGATAGATGCTGACACGCCGAGAATCTTCCGAGAAGTCCTTGAAAGGCTCGAGAGAACTCGACGGAAAGAAAATGCTGTGGAACTCATCCACGGCATTCTCATTGCTACGTTTGTTGTTGTCTCACTCGCTGGTCTCGCCATTGTCGTCGAAGCATTGTTCCGTGTCGGGATAGTGGGACGCTCTCTGCTGTTTTGGTCTGTTGTGCTTGCAACTCTCAGCACGCTCGGCTGGTTTGTCATCCGCCCGTTGTTAAAACTCATCCGGTTATTTCCAGGTACCGATGATTTCACACTCGCTCAGAAGGTCGGCGACGCCTTTCCCGAGGTCCATGACCGGCTGCTCAACGTCCTGCAACTCTATGGAGAACGCGACGACCCGCGATTGCACTACTCGGTAGACCTCATCGACGCTTCCTTTGCGGAACTGTATGAGAAGGTGCAGTCTCTCGAGTTTGAAAGCATCATCACCTACGACCGCGCGAAGAAGCTTGCGCAGAGAGCTGCTCTCTCTGCCGCCGTCATTCTCGTGGTGTTCTTTGTCTCCCCCTCGTCCTTTCTCACCTCTGCGGACCGGCTGTTCAACTTTCACCAAACGTTTGCCGCCCCAGCTCCATTTCAACTGATCGTCAAGCCTGGGAACACCGAGATCGTGAAAGGGGAAGCTGTGACCGTTCGGGTTTCGGTCGATGGCGATCGACCGCCGTCGGTCTACCTGTTCAAAAAGCAGGAAAACCAACAAGATTTTGAAAAGCTTAAGTTGGAGGAATTCGGCGATGAATTTCGCTACGAGATTCGGAATGTCAAATCGTCCACGCGGTATTACGCTTCTTCCGGGGAAGTCATCAGTGATACCTATATCATCCGTGTGATCGATCGGCCGCACGTCCGCCACCTTCATGTGAGAATTATCTCCCCTCCGTATGCAGGACTGCCGGTAAAGCATCTCGAAGATAACGTCGGGGGCGTGACTGCGCTCCGCGGCAGTCGAGTTCATGTTCAGGTATCCACCAGCAAGCGGGTTGGGCGGGCGGTGCTAGTCTTCAATGACCGGCGCGACCTTCCGATGATCGCCGAAGGAGACGGAGCGGCCGCGGAATTTGTCCTGCGTGAGGACGGAACGTACCGCGTTGTTTTGGTTGATGCTGAGGGACTCCAGAATGTTGACCCGATCGAGTACCAACTCAAAGTTGTGCCGGATGAATATCCCACGATTTCGGTGCCAATTCCCGGTCGTGATGTCGACGTCACCGAGAAGTTGAAACTTAACCTGCTTGTGAAAATCAGAGATGACTTCGGCTTTTCTCAGTTGCACATAGCCTATCGGCTCAGCCATTCGCGATACGAGCCTCCTTGGCCGGAAAACCGGTACGAATCCATACTACTTCCGGAGGGTAGGATAACGAATGCGGAAATACCCCATCTCTGGAATTTTGAGGCACTCCGTCTCGTGCCTGAAGATGTCGTGTCCTATTATGTCGAGGTGTATGACAACGATCGCGTCTCTGGACCCAAGGCTGCGCGGAGTGAGACGTACGTGGTGCGGTTACCGTCGCTCGACGAGGTCTTCGCAGACCTCGAGCGTGCCCACGAGGGGACGGCAGAAACTATCGAAGACCTTCTGGAGGAGGCGGGGGATCTCAGGAAAGATCTTGAAGATCTGAATCGGGAGATGCGAGCCGATCAATCCAAAATGGACTGGCAGCAACAGAAGAAAGCGGAGGAGCTCCAGAAACGGTATGAGGAGTTGACTCAGAAGATCGACGATATGAGCCGCACGATGTCCCAAGTGATGGAAAAGATGCAGAAGAACTTGCTCCTTTCTCCCGAGACGCTCGAAAAGTACATGGAACTCCAACAACTCTTTGAGCAGATGAATTCCCCAGAACTCGCTGAGGCCTTCAAGCGCCTTCAGCAGGCTGTGGAACAGCTCAGTCCTGAATCCATGAAGCAGGCACTTCGGCAGCTGAGGTTCTCCGAGGAAGCGTTTCGCCAGAGCCTTGAACGAACGATCAACCTATTCAAGCGGATCCAGATCGAATTGAAGGTTGATGAGATCCTCAAGCGTGTCGAATCATTACTCCAGCAGCAGGAAGCGCTGCGACAAGAGTTGATGAACGCGGACTCAACGGATCGCGAGACTCTTGAGCGACTCTCCAGGAAGCAGGAAGATTTGCAGCGACAACTTGACCGACTGGAAAATGAACTATCTGACCTTAAGCACAAAATGATGGAGTTTCCCGAGGAGATGCCGCTGGGCGAGCTGGAGCAACTTATGCAGCAACTTGATGCTCAGAAGATCGACGAGCAAATGCTTAAGGCCTCTCGTCAGATGAAGGCGGGTCGGACTCAACGGGCGATGGGCCATCAGCAGGAGGCCGAGAAGGGATTAACGCAATTGTTTCTCCAAATGCAGAATATACAGGACATGCTCCAGCAAAACCAGCAACGTCAGGTGCTGAATGCCCTGCGCAAGGCGCTCCAGGACTTGCTGGAACTCTCGAAGCGTCAGGAGTTCCTGAAAAATGAGGTCAGATCGCTTGACCCGAATTCTCAACGGTTCCGAGAAAACGCGCAAGGCCAGATGAACGTCACGAACGATCTCATGAATGTCGTTAATTCTCTCATTGCTCTTTCACAGAAGACGTTCGCTGTCACTCCTGAGATGGGAAAGGTGATCGGTCAGGCGTTGCGGCAGATGCATGACGCACTCAATGCTCTCGAGGGCCGCAACCGCGGGCTCGCGCACCAGCAGCAAACTCAAGCGATGGGATCGCTCAATCAGTCCGCCATGTTCATCTTGAACGCTATGCAGGCGTTGATGCAGGGTGGCGGCAGTGGCGGATTGCAAATGTTCCTCCAGCGTCTGGGACGAATCACGATGCAACAAATGGGTTTGAATCGAATGACGATGGAGCAGCAGGCAGAAATGGCTCGTTTGGCAGCAATGCAGGAGATGATTCGAAAATCACTGGAGCAGCTCGCTCAGGAAGCTCAAGCGAGCGGACAGTCCAGCAGAATCCTCGGCGACCTCGATCAGATCGTCGAAGAAATGAGGAATGTACAGAAAGACCTGGAGGGAGGAACTGTCACCTCAGAGACACTGAGAAAACAAGAGCGGATACTCTCCAGACTGCTCAACTCGCAACGGTCTATACGTGAGCGGGACTATGAACAGAGGCGAAAGGCTGTGACGGCAACGGACTTCACTCGGAAGAGCCCCACGGAATTGGACCTTTCCACACTCGAAGGACAAAACCGCCTCCGCATCGACATGTTGAAGGCTATGGAGGAAGGCTATTCAAAGGACTATGAAGAACTTATCCGAACTTACTACGAAGCCCTTCAGAAGCTAGAAATCCAACACCCTTGAGGAATTCCTACGCTGCGGGGGGACTGGTTTGAAGGGTTTCGAACCCCATTCCTCTTGTGGAAGACCTATCTGTAAATTCTCTTGCCAACAACAAAATTTTTTGGTATGTTGGCAGGTGCACTATCCGGGTTTTTTTCATCAGAGAAGAAGGTGGGTACACTGTTCAGCGGTTGCCGGAGTTCGCTGATGCAGGGCATCGTTTGGGGGGACCGGATTCTAATGACGCTCATGGCTGGCTTAATGGCGGTTCAGATCCAGAAGACTGCAAAGCAGGCCCAGTTTGAACGCGAGGCGCTGCCGCACATGGACCTGCTCTATAATTACGCCCTCCGGATGACCGGAAACCCGGCTGACGCAGATGACCTGGTGCAGGAGACCTACCTGAAGGCTTTTCGGTTTTGGGATAAGTACGAAAAGGGAACTAATATCAGGGCGTGGCTGTTCCGAATTATGAAAAACTCCTACATCAACGTTTATCGGAAGGAGTCAAGGGAGCCTGATACGGTCGATTATGACGAGATCAAGAATTTCTACAACACCATCAAAGATGACTCGACCGACAAGAATGACCTGGAGGAGCAGCTACTTGGAAATTTGTTGACGGATGAAACGGTAAAGGCGCTTGAGACGCTTCCTGCCGATTTTCGGACGGTGGTGATCCTCTGCGACATCGAAGGTTTGACCTATGAGGAGATCGCGGACTTTGTGGAGATTCCGATCGGTACTGTCCGATCGCGCCTTCATCGGGGCCGTAAGATACTCCGGGGAAAGTTGTTTGAGTATGCGCGCAAGCGCGGATATGTATCCAGAGACTAAAGACGAAGAATCAACACAGCTTGTTACCACCTGACGTGTGAGGTTGAGTTATGGACTGTCGTGAAGCCAAGCAATGGATGAGTGATGCCGTCGATAAACGGCTGGAGCGAGCTCTTGAGCACGCATTTATTAACCACCTTGAAGAGTGCAAGGATTGCTGGGACGAATACGACATGGAGCGCATCACAAAGGAAGTGATCCGCCGCCGCGTACCTCAGGTCAAAGCACCCGTCGCTCTGACCAACCGCGTAGTTGCGATGCTTGCTTCGGCGCCATCTTCGCAGTCGTTTCGCTCCGGACTCCAAGCCGTCTTCGCTTCGAGGGCCCTGCGGTATTCTCTCGCCGCGGGATTCGCTGTCCTTCTCCTGCTCGTCGGTGTTAGTGTCTTTGACCATGGCCCGAGCTCCTATGGCGATGTTCTCGCGAACACCCAGAAGAATTACGACGCAATGCGTGAGGGGCATCTGAAACCCCAGATGGTCGCGTATGAAGCCGACAGAGTGCAACAGTACTTCGATGAACAGGCGTCGTTCCACGTCATGGTACCGGCGATTGAGGATTGTGCCTACATCTCTGGGTTGATATCGAAGCTCGGCGATCTTCAGGAAGCGCATATTCTGTATAAGATCGATGAAGAAACGTACCTGTACTGCTATCAGGTCGATGCCGACAAGGCTATCAAGGGCCAGATGCTCAACGTTCCCGATGAGGCGATACGAATGTTGAACGAGAATAAGTGGTACGTGAAAACATTGGAAGACCGAACTCTGATGTTATGGGTTTCTGGGAACAACCTGTGCGCCGCGGTGTCGAGTATGCACGAGAGTGAGATGATGAAGATTCTCGCGGCGAACGACTGAAACCCAAGGTAGATCCTCTCTCAGAGCACATTCCTGGGACCCTTCCGCGTTGATTGTGAGCTGTCCCGTTTCTATCTTCCTTTTGTGAACGTTTTCACCGCACTGGCTTTGCTGCAAAGTTTTCCGACCTTGTCGAGAGTCTCCACCGAAGGCGGGGTTGGTCGAGGTCGTGAGCCGTGTGGACCATTTACCCGCCGCGGTCCAGGTCGGCGGGCTTGTTATTTTCGGAGGTTAGTATGCCGTTTACCGAGATCGCACAGGTCGGGGAGAGGGGTCTGATCGAGATGATTGGAAGCCTCGTCGAGCTCGAGCCCGAGGATTCATCACTTTCAGAAGGACTCATCAAAGGAATTTCGGACGACACGGCAGTCTATCGCCCTACACCGGGCAGTGTGCAGCTATTCACGACAGATACAATGGTGGAGGGTGTGGATTTTGACCTGACGTATACGTCGTTCAAGCACCTCGGATGGAAAGCGATGATTTCGAGTATGAGCGATATCGGCGCGATGGGCGGAAGGCCGCGCTATGCCGTTGTGGCCATAGCTGTCCCAAGGAAGATTTCGGTCGAAATGGTGCGCGAGGTCTATGAAGGAGCAGTCGCTGCCTGCCGCGAGTATCGGTGTCTTATCGTGGGCGGGGACACAAGCGCATCGGTGGGCAATGTGAGCATAAACGTCGCGATGGTCGGGGAAGCGGAGGAAGCACACGTCTGCTACCGCAGCGGCGCAAAGATCGGGGATCTGATATGTGTCACGGGTGATCTTGGTGCATCTCAGGCGGGTTTGAAAGTTCTCCTCAAAGAGAAGGAGCGATTTCTCAAGAGCGGCAATGGAGGAGGATTCCAACCGAACCTTTTGCCCTACAAGGAAGCAATCGAAAAGCACTTCATGCCCCGACCTCGCGTGATGACCGCGGAGATGATCCTCCAGCGGACAGCGATCCACGCCATGATCGACATCAGTGACGGGCTTGCATCCGACCTCCGGCAGATTTGTGCCCGGAGTCGCGTCGGAGCGGAGATCGAGCAGCGCAACATCCCGATTGCGAGCACGGCAAGAAAGGTAGCGCAAGAATTCTCAGAGAGTCCGATAGACTACGCCCTCTACGGGGGCGAAGAATACGAATTGCTTTTCACGCTGTCGCAAGAGCAGTATCAAAAGCTCGAAGGACTCGGCAGTCCGATCTCGGTAATCGGAAGCATTGTGCAGCAGAGCAAGGGAGTGGAGATGGTTGCGGAGAATGCTGATCGTGTGGCACTGCCCTGGGGCGGATGGGATCATTTCCGGCTCGGTGAGTCGCGGCGGCGGGCGCAAGAGTGAGCGATGTCATGGAAAAACCGGACGGAAAAGCTATCATAGTGGTTCTCTCGATCATACGCCCCTGAACAATCGCTCGGCGAGGAAGCGAGGAAGACCAGCCTTGAGAATCTTGTCTGCGGCGGATTCAACGTCGTACTCCGAACGCACGTTCTTGTAGGACCAGGATTCAGTGTCGAAGATCCCGAAGCTCAATCGCCAGTCACCATCGCGCGGTTGGCCGATGCTGCCGACGTTGATGAGGTAACGAAGCCCCTTCTTGATTTCCCGTGTTCTCTGATCCTCACAGTACACGCCCGGTACATGTGAATGTCCGACAAAACAGAGGGACGTTTTGAAGTGATTAAAGTTCCGTGAAGCCTCTCGATTCGAGAAAATGTAGTGCCATTCTTCAGGTTCAAACGGAGAGGAGTGAACAAAGGTAAGCTCCGTCTCGGTCAGAGCATACGGGAGCGATTGAAGATACTGATTGTGTTCTTGGGTAAGTACATCGTGGGTCCAGTGGGCGGCACGACGCGCGTAGGTGTTAAAATATTCTGTCTGTTTCAGGTCGAATGCCGCCTGGTCATGATTCCCGAGCAATACTTTCTTCGTTCGCCGATCGACATAATCGATGCATTCGTTCGGATTGGCGCCGTAGCCAACTAGATCGCCGAGGCAGATGATATCATCGATGTCTTTCCCCTCGATGATTTCGGACGTTTTTTCGAGCGCTTCGAGATTTCCATGAATGTCGGAAATGATTGCAACACGCATCGATGCTTTCCACTCAACAACTTGAGTTGTCAACTGAATCAGCCCAATCTTGCACTTTTCTGTACTCAAAATCAAGCATTCATCAGTTGGAGAAGAAATATTCAAGCAACGACGCTTGCCTTGACAAACTCGCGCGATCTTCATATATTTTAATCGGGTATTGACTACGATGCCCGCAGGAGCGGGTTGATTTTTTTTCCGGGCGTTGAAAGGACGTGCGCCGCGGGGCGCTTTTTCATTCCGTACAAGGAGAGGTGGGGTCCGTCCTATGGAGCAGCAGGAGATTAAGTTGATCGAGAAGCGGTCTGAGTCTTTTGACGACATTCCGACACGTCTTCCCGTTCTTCCTCTTCGTGATGTGGTAATTTTCCCGCACATGATTTTTCCGGTCCTTGTAGGCCGCGAGTCTTCCCTGCGTGCTGCAAATGAGGCTCTCGAGCGGAACAAGTACATCTTCCTGGTCGCGCAGAAAAATCCGGCGATCGAAGAACCGACCAGCGAGGATATCTACAAGGAAGGAACGGTCTCTCGGATCGTTAAAACGCTGAAACTTCCCAATGGGCTGATCAAGATTCTCGTGGATGGGATTGCACATGCTGTCGTGAAGAAGTTCATTCCCAGTGAACGGTTTCTCGAGGCCGAGGTGATGCTGAATTACCCGCACGTTCAGATGGACCGCGAACTTGAAGCGCTAGTACGTCAAGCATCGGGTATCTTCATCGAATACGTCCATCTCAATCGAGACATTCCGGTGGAGTTGCTGGCGGCTTTCGAAAACATTCACGACCCCCGGAGGAAATTGTACTACATTGCCGCAAACATTCTCCAGACCGTCGAAGTCAAGCAACGCATTCTCAAAGTCACTGATGTCCGTGAACAACTCTTCGAGCTCATCCGCGTCCTCAGGAGTGAAATCAACGTACTAAAGATCGAAAAAGAAATCGACGCTAAGGTACACGAGAACATCCAGAAGTCTCAGCGAAAATTCTTCATCCAGGAGCAGATCAAGATTCTTCAGGATGAGCTCGGAGAAGATGAAAATTCGCCGGAGCTGATGGCACTGAAGAAAGCCATTGGGAAAGCGAAAATGCCGGCCGAGGTGAAAGAGAAGGCAATGGAGGAGTTCAGGAAGTTGAAAAAGACACCTCCGCTCTCACCGGAGTCCGGCGTCATCCGGAACTATCTTGACTGGCTGGTAGACGTTCCCTGGCATAAACGAACCAAAGATAACCTTGATGTGCAGCACGTACGCAAGATCCTGGAAGAGGACCACTACGGCCTGGAAAAGCCCAAAGAGCGCATCCTCGAGCACATTGCCGTTCTGAACCTCGTGAAGGAAATGAAAGGGCAGATCCTCTGTTTCGTGGGTCCTCCCGGTGTGGGGAAGACGTCCCTCGGTAAATCGATTGCTCGCGCTTTGGGGAGGAGATTCGTTCGGATGTCTCTCGGTGGTGTTCGTGACGAGGCCGAGATTCGCGGCCATCGTCGGACGTACATCGGTTCGATGCCAGGAAAGATCATCCAGTCTATGAAACGGGCCGGCGTGATCAATCCCGTCCTGCTGATGGACGAGGTGGACAAGATGAGCATGGATTTCCGCGGAGACCCATCTGCTGCCTTGTTGGAGGTTCTCGACCCGGAACAAAACGTCGCGTTCAGCGACCACTACCTGGACATCGATTATGACCTTTCCCACGTTATGTTCATTACAACAGCGAACGTGCGCTATGCGATTCCCCTTCCGCTGCAGGATCGCATGGAGATCATCGAGCTTCCCGGCTACCTTGAACACGACAAGTTCGAAATTGCGTGCCGACACATTATTCTGAAGCAGCTTCGTGAGCACGGACTCAAACCGACGGAAGTGAGCATCACTGACGAAGCGATTATGAAGATCATTCAGGAGTACACGCGCGAAGCCGGTGTTCGCAACCTGGAACGTGAAATCGCCTCGATATGCCGCAAGGTGGCAAAAGACATTGTCCTGAAAAATCGAACGGATGGAAAGCGGCGTCGCCCAGTGTTGAGGGTGGATCCGGAGAAGGTCGAAACGTATCTGGGTGTCCCGAAGTACCGAAACCGACCGGCGGAGCGTAAGCCGCGAATAGGCTCAGTGACGGGACTTGCCTGGACGAGCGTCGGCGGGGAAATCCTGAATGTTGACGCAACGATGATGGTAGGACAGGAAAAACTCACCCTTACCGGGCTACTGGGTGACATGATGAAAGAATCCGCGCAGGCGGCGCTGAGTTACATTCGTTCGAATGCAAGAACGCTCGGTGTTGACCCGAACTTCTATAGGGGAAAAGAAATACATATCCATCTGCCTGAGGGGGCAATCCAGAAGGACGGTCCGTCGGCCGGGATCTCCATGGCGATGGCAATCATCTCGACGGCGAGCAATCGACCAGCACGGTCGGACGTTGCCATGACGGGTGAAATCACCCTCCGCGGGAACGTGCTTGCGATCGGAGGACTTCAGGAAAAACTGCTCGCAGCGCAACGGAGCGGGATCAAAACGGTTCTGATCCCGGAAGAAAATGAGAAAGATTTGAGCGAAGTTCCCGCAAAGGTAAAGGAAGGTCTGAAGATTTTCTGTATCGAAAAAATCGACCAGGCCATTCCGTATGTATTCTCCCATGTTGGTCGCACACGCACACGCTCTCGCGAGAGGAAATTGACGGCACGATAGTATCAGCCTCATGCATTTCACGCTCTCGTTCTTCTCTCACTCTCACCGGTATCCTGAACGCGAACTTTCATACGGGTTGAATATTTGAAGTCTTTGGGCTATATTGGTTCGATCCGTGTCGGAGTTTGCAGAAGACGTTCCAGCGGATTTTCAAAGTCTTGAAGCGAAAACCCCCGCGTAGCCGGTACTCTATGACCTACCAAGTGACAGCTCGAAAATGGCGTCCGATGCGATTTGACGATGTTGTCGCACAGAATCATGTGACGACGACACTTCAGAACGCGATTTCGTCCAATCGGCTCGCACACGCGTACATCTTCAGCGGACCGCGCGGCATTGGCAAGACGACTGTTGCCCGTATTCTTGCCAAAGTGATCAACTGCGAGAACCCCCAGGACCTGAACCCGGACAATGCCTGCGAGATCTGCAGAGAGATCACGGAGGGCCGATCCCTGGATGTTATCGAGATCGATGGGGCTTCGAACCGTGGGGTCGAAGAAATTCGCAATCTCCGGGAATCTGTCCGGTATGTTCCTGCGAAGGGAAAATATAAGGTTTATGTGATCGACGAAGTTCACATGCTGACGAAAGAGGCGTTCAACGCGCTCCTGAAAACTCTCGAGGAACCGCCGAGGCATGTGCTCTTCATTTTTGCGACAACGGAAGTTCACAAAGTCCCCGCAACGATTCTCTCACGGTGTCAGCGGTTTGATTTTCGGCGTATCCCCATCCAGGAGACCACCACGAACCTTCGGAAGGTTGCAGACGAAGAGCACGTTCAGATCTCCAACGATGCACTTCTCCTCATCGCGAAAAAGGCTGACGGATCTCTCCGGGATGCTCAGGGTATCTTTGACCAAGTGTTTTCGTTCTGCGGTGACAATATTTCCTATCAGCAAGTGCTCCAGGTTCTCAACGCAGTTGACCAGGAGATGTTCTTCCGCGTGACGGATTTGATTAAGGAAAAAAACAGCAAAGGTGGCCTCGAACTGGTTGAGGAGATTCTCTCGAGAGGGTACGACATTCGTGAGTTTCTCACAGGACTGGCGGAACATCTCCGCAATCTTCTCATCACCCGAACAGCTTCCGACACGAAGCTCGTCGAAGCATCTGAATCGCATCGAAGACGATATGAGGAGGAAGCCAAGCATTTCACAGAAAGTGATATCCTCCGGTTCATTCGGCTGGTCATGGAAACTGAGAGCGCGATTCGTTGGAGCCCGCAACCGCGCTTCAGGCTCGAAACGTGCCTGGTCCAAATGATCCAGCTGGACAGCACCGTCCAAATCGATCAGTTACTGGAGAAGCTGGAAGAATTAAAAAAAAAGCTTGACGGATCAGTCGTCGATGTGCTTGGAAGGGTGAAAGCGTCAGCTCCCACGAAGGCGATACCGGTCGAGGTGATCAGGAAATCGGTCTCACCCGAATCATCACACCATCGGCGCCAACCTGCTGCAGCTGCAGCAATCGAAGCTGGTACGGGGCAGCCCTCTTCGGAGTCGCTCGGTTCTTCGACCGGAGGAACAGCAACGTCATCCGGACTATCCATCGAGGAATTTCAAACGCGCTGGAAAGCATTCGTCGAGGAGGTAAAGCGGCAGAAAATAAGTATTGGGAGCGTTCTCACTCAGGTCCGAGTTCTCGGGATTCACGACGGCGCAATTCAACTGGGCTGCCCGGATGAATTTCATCTGGGCTTCCTCAAGCGACACCGCGAGTTTCTCACGGCAGTTGCTCAGACGGTGTACAGGACGAACCAGCTCCGTTTCGAGCCCTTGATCAGCGGGGAAAATAGCCCGAACGGAGATGAGGATGCTCGTCGAGGGGGCATCGAGACCTCGGTAGCAGGCCACCCAGTGATTAGGGCGCTGATGCGTGAACTGGGGGCTGAGCCGATCGATGTTGCACGAACTAGAAGGACTTGACAATCAGCATAAGATTCGCCATTGTAGAGAATGAGTTAGCGGATCAGACTATCGAAGAATTGTTAGAGATTCTGACAACCTTTTGTCACAATCGGTTGTTATTATAACGTACATCTCTGGCGATTCTTGAGAACCGAACGGACATCGAGGAGATGTGGTTCGGTTTTTTTGTGCTGGAAGGAGCGAACGATGCGGATCGGGAGACTTTTTCTTCTTGTCGTTTGGATGGTTATCACTGTCCATTCCGTTCAAGCAGGCGGGACGAAAGTCAGCAAGTTTGCGGGTGAATTTCTCTCGATCGGTGTTGGGGGAAGAGCTCTGGGGCTCGGCGGTGCCTTTGTTGCCCTGGCAAACGATGTGACTGCCGGATACTGGAATCCTGCTGGACTCGGACAGGTCGATTACCCTGAGTTCACGCTGATGCACGACGAGCGCTTCGGCAATCTGATGAACTATGATTACGGTGCCGTTGCCATTCCGGTCGGGTCGAAAGGAACACTCGGTTTCAGCCTTATCCGGCTCGGGGTAGACGGAATCCCTGACACGCGGGGAGCGTTGATCGATGAGAACGGCGACGGTTTGTTGGACGATGTCGACCGGCTGGACTACAATAGAATCACGTTCTTCAATGCCGCTGATTGGGCCTTGTTCATAAGCTACTCGAAGAAATCGAACGATCGGTTCTCCTTGGGGGCGAACGTTAAACTGATACGTCGCGAGATCGGTGAGAATTCGGCTCTTGGAATCGGTTTCGACATCGCTGCGCTCTACAACCCCTTCAGCGAATTTTTTGTCGGAGCAAACTTCCAAGATGTAACGACGACACTGATCGCTTGGGATACTGGGACGAACGAGCTCATCTCGCCCACGATGAAACTCGGCTCTGCATATTTCTTCCAATTCCTCGGCGGTCAATTTGTCCCGGCGCTCGATTTCGATGTGCGCTTCGAGGGGAGAAAGTATGCTTCGACAGCGAATCTCGGTCCGGTGAGCATGGACCTTCATATCGGGATGGAGTACAGCTTCCGCGACCGGGTCGCGCTGCGGGTGGGATACAGCGACATTGGATCACTGACGGCGGGCGTCGGTGTTCGCCTCCCGAAATTGGATATCGACTATTCTTTCGCGAAATTTGATGCAACGGACCAGCTTGGGAACATGCATCGCGTATCGCTGAAGTTTACGCTTCGGAGTGACCGGTTCGCGCGAGCGACGGAGTAAGCAGCATGGCCGCAAGAATGCATAGGTGGAGGGGTCTTGTTGTTATTGGGTTTCTTTTCACTGCATGTGACCAGTCCGAAAAAGCACCTCAAGACGTGTCCATGAATCAAAGCGTATTTAGCTCTCCGAGTGAGGTGCAGGAACACCTCGCTTCCCTGGTCGAATATCGGAGAGAGAAGGACAAATTCTTCAAGGACAATGAAGATTCACCCGTGAAGGATGAAGACCGAGTCGCGTTTCGAGGTCTAAAGTACTACGACCCTACCGAGGCATTCATCTTCCGAGTCACTCTTCAAAAGTTCGAAAAACCCGAAACCTTGAAAATGGGGACGACGACGGGCGACCTCCGTGATGCTGTGAAATACGGCTATTTCGATTTTACTGTTCGAGGGAGATCGCAAAGGCTGCACGTCTACAAGTTCACCCCCGATCTCGGCTCGTACCTGTTTGTCCCGTTTACTGATTCCACAAACGGGAAGGAGACTTACGGCGCTGGTCGTTATCTCGATTTCGAGGAGAGTCAAACTGGAACGTATCTCCTGGATTTCAACCTCGCGTATAATCCCTCGTGCGCCTACAATGAAAACTACAGCTGTCCCATTCCGCCAAAAGAGAATCGTTTGGATGTTGCGACTGAAGCCGGCGAAAAGAATTTTCACTAAACCACCTGGGCAGCTTGTAATCCTGTTTACCCCCAAGCCTTTTGTTGTCCTTTCGGTTTTCTTTTGCTTTTTCCTCATCCTTGAAAGTTGCGCGCCGGGTCGACCTCGTCTTGTCTACCCACTCTCGGACAGGACAGTCGTTTCCACCGACGGCCACCTCCGTTTGCGTGTGCCAGATGGATGGTTCGTTCCGGAGGATGGTGAAACGTCTCCAGGGTTGCTCGTATGGTTGGTAAAGGAAGACTATTCTGCAACGATGGGCCTGATGGAAATCAGGGCAGATGAGCGGCTTCGGAAGGAGGTGAAGGCAGCTGGATTAGAGGTTCTTGCTCAGCTGAGCTTCTCGCTGAAGCAGGGGCGCGAACCAACGGCGAAACTCTTGAGAGCACCTGAGGTGTTTCGGCTGAACAGGAGAAACTTCTGGTCGTATGAATATACTTCAGACGATGGAGCAACGACCGTTCGAACTGTTGTGTTTGATACGGGAAAAAGGTTTTACGAGTTGACAGCGATACTCAACGCCAGAAAACTTCCGCTCGCGATACGGCCTATCTTCAACGCCCAGCAGGCGATCCTTCAGACAATGGAATGGTAGCAGGAGAGGTTACTTCGTTTTGAGGACAAAGACGCCGTCCCAATCGTCGGGCGGGGGATTCAATTCGTACATCTTCGAACGCTCAATGTAGATTTTGGATGGGTGGTCGTCCGGGTCGAGCAGGAGCGCCTTTTCGAAGCATTGGATTGCCTCCATCCACTCGCGCTTGCGGTGATGCTGCAGGCCCTTGCGATACCGTTCGAGCAGCTCGATTTTTTCGGCGGGAATACTGTCCTGAACGAGACCGAGGAGCTCGTACACCTTGATGGGTCGTGTCCTACCTTACAAGTCGGGAAATAGTCTCAGAAGTTCGCAATGTCATTGTAAATTACCAACGCCATGAACGCGAGGAGCAGAAAGAATCCCGCCTGCTGCAAAGCGAGCTTCACTCGCTGGGGAATCTCTCGACGGAAGACAGCTTCGTAGAGAAGAAACATCAGGTGTCCGCCGTCCAGCGCGGGAAACGGAAGGATGTTGAGGGTTGCCAGGCTCATGCTGAGCAGTGCCATGAAACCGACGAAGCTTCCGATGCCAACCTCTGCTGTCTGTGTAGCCATCTGGGCGATCTTGATGGGTCCACCGACGGATTCCCTGAGAGAAACTTTTCCCGTGATGATTTGCCAGATCGATTTCAAGATGAGCTGACTGTATGCCACGATGTCCTCGACGCCTTCGGGTAACGCTTCCAGAAGGTTGTATTTCAAGTGTGTGATGGGGCCAGTGTACTCGCTTGCGATCCTGATCCCGATGCGTCTGTCTTCATCGGGAGTTGTCACCCCGCTGAGAATCTCACCCTCTCGCTTCCATTCAACCTTCAACTCTTTACCGACGCTGGCTCGAACGATCTGAACGACTCTCGAACTCGTAAACACAGGGGTGTCGTTCAGTGCCACGATGGCATCCCCGGGCTGGAGCCCGAGAGCTTCAGCCGGCCGACCTGGCTCTACCGTGAGCACCACCGCGGCCAGGTACTTGGGCAAGATGCCGAACCCCTCGATCGATAGATCAGGGATGGATGATTGGGCTATGGAAAGCGTTTCGAGGTTGCTGTTCCTCTCGAGCTGGACCACAACGTCCGACCCAAGGTTTTCAACGTAAGCGAAGTTCAAAACTTCTTGCCAATGCGTAACGGGTTTGCCGTTGATGGTGGTGATCCTGTCGCCGGGTCGGATGGTCGCTCTATCCGCGACGCTCCCTTCGATAACGGAACCGACCTCGGTCGTCTGCCACAGGTATTTGCCGTAGGCAAAATTGATTCCCCAAAAGATCAGGATCGCCAGGAGGATGTTCATGACGACGCCAGCCGAGATGACGAACATGCGTGCCCACATCGGCTTTGCTCGAAATTCCCACGGCTGTACCTCCGATTTCAAGAACTCGGTGTCGAAGCTCTCATCGATCATTCCAGCGATTTTTACGTACCCACCGATCGGCATCCAAGACAGGCGGTAGTCAGTATCTCCGATCTTTTTGCCGAAGACGCGCCCAAAGAAACCGATGGAAAATATATCAACACGCATACCGGTCAACCTTGCAGCAGCAAAGTGGCCGAACTCGTGGACGAACACGAGGATGCCGATGGTGATCCCAAAGTAAAAAACTGTCGTCAGTATGTTCAGTGTTTGTTCCATGATCCGTTACAACAAATGCACCATGGAAAAGCGGACGAGATCCCGCGTTCTTCGGTCGGCTTCAATGACATCCTCAAGATCCGGGTTCGGAATCACCTGATGCTGGTCGAGCGCATCTGCAATCAATCGAGGGATGTCGATAAGTCGAATTCTGCCGTTCAAGAAAGTCTGTACTGCCACTTCATTGGCCGCGTTGAGGACCGCCGGTGCCGTACCCCCCATCCGGATACTCCGGTAGGCCAAGTTCAGGCATTGAAACTTGTCCCGGTCAGGCTCCAAGAAGGTCATCTCACGCAATCTTGCGAAGTCAAGACGCTCGTACGTCGATGGCTTGCGGTCCGGATAGGTGAGCGCGTACTGGATCGGAATCTTCATGTCCGGAACCCCGAGCTGTGCTTTGATCGAGCCGTCTACAAATTCCACCATGGAGTGAATTATCGATTGAGGGTGAATGACGACGTCGATCTTTTCGGGCGGGAGGTCGAAGAGCCAGTGTGCCTCAATGACCTCAAGACCTTTGTTCATCAACGTCGCGGAATCGATCGTGATTTTGTTTCCCATTTTCCAGTTCGGATGTTTCAGCGCCTGCTCAACGGTGACGTGCTCCAGCTCTTCCTTCGGTGTATTGAGGAATGGTCCGCCCGAGGCTGTCAGGATCAGTCGGGAGACGTTCGCCATGTTCTCCCCTACGAGACACTGCAGAACGGCTGAATGTTCGCTGTCGATGGGAATCAGTCGGACGCCGTGCTTCTTCAGCAGCCGGTTGATCACCGCACCGGCGACCACCATGATCTCTTTATTGGCGAGCGCGACTGTCTTCCCGCTCTTGATTGCCTCAATCGTGGGCTTCAAACCCGCGAACCCCACAAGCGAACTGATGACCATATCCACGTCATCTCGACGGATGATCTCTTGAAGTCCCTCCTCACCCGATAGCACCTCAGTTGTTCCGTTCATCAATTTCCGAAGAACAGAGGCTGAACAATCTCCTAGAATGACGACACCTTTTGGATGATATCGGTCAATCTGTTGCC
The DNA here is from genome assembly GCA_036477295.1 of Bacteroidota bacterium. Taxonomy (GTDB): domain Bacteria; phylum Bacteroidota; class Ignavibacteria; order UBA10030; family JAZGDE01; genus JAZGDE01. The sequence continues at coordinate 43,402 of JAZGDE010000070.1, forward strand.
GGAGGAGGTCGATGTTCTTATGAGCCGTAAGGTAGGTGACGCAGAACAGGTCAGGGAGCTGTGAGATGACTTCAAGGCTATTTGTACCGATGGAGCCGGTCGACCCAAGTATGGCGATTTTTTTCATCGTTGTTTATGTCGCCGCTGTACAGAACTCCTGCTTGCTCCTCACTCGCTGCGCTTTGTCATGAAGCTCGCGACCGCCGCCTCAATGTGCAACCCGGCGCTCAAATATACCATGATGGTGACCAGGTGAATGTTCGATGTGTGCGATGCAACGCTTCATGCATAAGAAACTTCAACAATGTAAAAAATACGGTGTTCGAAGTCAAGGTAAACGCGGAGATCAGTCAGGAGTACTCAAGCGCGCTTGGTGTTATTCTTCCGCGGTGCTATTCCTCTGCCTTGAGGTAGAGTTTAGGAAGCTTTCTACGGAGAGGGGGAGATTTCGTTCGTGGAAACTTCATCAACGGACGGAAAACAACAAACGAGAGGAAGGAGATCAGCTTGTGCGAAGTCTCCGCCTCTACCGCGGCAATCCGCATCCATCAGGGGCTCTCGAAAGGCTCATCTTTCCGGTTCATAGAGCTTCTTCGCAACTCCTACTAACAAACTCCGCGGCCATAATCGTTCGCTGAACATCATGAGCTTATTTCCGATCCCGGGAATGCAGAGCGTCGCTCCGCGCTCGAATGCACGAAGAGCTTGCCTTACAACCGACTTGGCTGACATCGAGAAGGCGTGCTTTCTGGTTTTGTTCACGTCGTGAAATTCGGTTTCCGTCTGACCGGGACAGAGGGTCATCACTTGAACGTTGTATTGTGTGACCTCTCGGGCAATTGCTTCCGTGAATGTGATGACGAACGCCTTCGTCGCGGCATATGTTGCCATGAATGGGAGGGGCTGAAAGCCTGCAGTCGACGCAACGTTAATGACTCCGCCGTCTTGGCGTTGAATCATCGAACGCAGGAACAGGTGCGTGAGCTTCACGAGCGCAAGAACATTAAGACGAATGACGTCTGTCTCGTGTTTTATGGACAGATCGGTGAATCGCGAGTTCCCACCGATCCCGGCGTTGTTCACAAGGATGCTAATGGGAAGTCCGCGTCGTGCGCATCTCTGGAATAGTTTATCTGGTGCCTGCTCCTGGAGAAGGTCCATCTGAATAGAATCCGCTCGGATGCCGAACCGGCCAGAAAGCTCGGAGCAGAGTGCGTTCAGTCGATCGCGGCGTCGCGCGACGAGAACAAGATTCGAGCCTCGAGCGGCAAGCTGACGCGCAAACTCCTCTCCAATCCCGCTCGAAGCGCCGGTGATGAGTATGGTTCGATGTTTAAGTGTTGGGTTCATCGATCTCGACTCAAATTTTGCTGCTCCAGGCGCTCATTCCGGTGAAGGATTGAACCGTTTTATGCAGTGCGGCGCGTTGTTCCCATCCGTGCCGGCGCTGTAACTTGCCATACCCTGTGATCGGCCCGATCCGGGTGATCTGAAAGCCCCACATGACTCCCGAGTCAGTGGTGACGATGATCGACTCGCCCCGACTTGCCCTGACTTTGCCAGGACGATGTCGGGGCTCGCTTGCGGATCAGCGATTGGAGATAGAGAACGAGGGATTCCGAAGCGGCGATGGAACCGATACCGAGTAAGAGAGTTTCAGTGGCTTTACTCTCAACGTAATGCGATATCTGGAGAAAACCAAAGCCGAAGCAGAACACGACAGAGGTCGCGATGAATATCTTGTGGAACGTCATGAGGGACATGGCGACATTCGGTACGAGCGGGGCATTGAGGGCTCGGCTGATCATACCTCAAAAACGAACAAAAAGCAAAGGCTTTCCTGCTAGCAAGGAAACATCGTACGGACTGGCTTCGGGTTGGTTTGGAAAATCCGTTTTTTCCCCTATATTGAGCGTAGTTTTCCTGTTCTTTTCCTTTGGTAAAATATTATTGATCCGGCATCTCGCGGCTTCGCCGTACTTTGTGAGACTTCGTCGCACAGTGGGACTTGGTTCAAGCACGCAGGGTGCGGAACCTTTTTGGAACTTTGAACTTTCAATAGTCTAGATGAAGATGATCAACCAGTTGCGGACACATATTGTCCTCATCGCTCTTATCTCTTCCGTTTCGATTGCCTCTGTGATTGCCGAAGGTGACGATACCAAAATCCGACTTGCACAAGCCTATGAGCGGGCGGGTGACCATGAACGCGCTGTACAGATCTACGAAGAACTTTTTGTGAAGGACTCTTCTAACTATGTTCTCTTCGACGGGCTGCGACGTGGGTATCTGAATCTCAAGCGATACGATGAAGCAACTATGCTCATCGAGCATCGTCTTGCTCGTCACGGAAGAGACATTCACGTTACCGCTATGCTTGGCGAGGCACACTACAGAGCTGGAGATGAACAGCGAGCGTTCGCAACGTGGGATGGTGCACTCGCAATCGATGCGAAAAACCCTCAAGCGTATCGGTTCATCGCTAACTACATGAGGCAAAACAGGCTCTTCGAGCACGCCATCAATGTGTACGTCCGTGGACGCAAGAACTCTGGGGATCCCTCGCTTTTCATCAACGAGCTCGCAACGCTCTATGCGATCACGATGAACTATGAGCAGGCGACGCGTGAATACCTTGGTATGCTTGACCAGAATCCCGCCCAGCTCAACCATGTTGAGTCGCGCATCTCGGCGTATACCGGAAGACCGGAGGGACTCGCAGCTGCGATTACGGTTGTACAGAACGAGCTCAAATTGAATCCTAACGTGCTCCCGCTGTGGCATTTGCTTGCCTGGCTCCATCTGGAGGGCAAGCAGTTCGACCAGGCGTATGCCGTTTATCGGACCATCGATAAATTGCGCAACGCAAGTGGCAAAGAATTGTTCGTTTTTGCAGACCGGGCATTCCGCGAGAAGGCCTACCTCATAAGCTATCGCGCCTATCAGGAGGTTCTTGAGACGTATCCCGGCTTTGAACGGCGTCTGTATGCGCAGTATGGCCTGGCCCGATCCATCGAGGAGCTGAGTCGACTCCTTGCTGATTTAAGCCGAAGTCCGATTTTGCTCGAGTTTCCTCCAGGCGAGCAGCGACCGAATTTTCAGAGCGCGGTCGATCTTTACGCGGGGATCGCTGCTGTCCAGCCCCGCTCCCACCTTGCCGCTCAATCGCTCTATCAGATTGGCCTCATACGCTTCGAAAGGTTATTTGACTTCGACGGCGCGCTGGAAGCTTTCGAAAAGGGTGAACAGGCTGCTCCCGGCACACCGACGAGTTTTGAGATCGGTGTGAAGATCGGGGAAGTGTGGATTGCCAAAGGCGATATCGGCAAGGCTGAAGAAAAATGGAACCGTCTGGCCGGTAGAGGAGCGCTTCCCCCCGACCTCCGTCAGAAATTGCAGTTCAAGCTGACTGAGCTGGATTACTATCGCGGCAGGTTTGATGACGCGGTGAAGAAGCTGGACATATTCGTCCAAGACCCGATGCTCGATTTCGCCAACGATGCGTTGTTGCTTCAAACCTTGATCCAAGAGAACCGGATGCGGAATGAGGAAGCCTTGGAGCTTTACGCCAGAGCTGAGTTCCTGGTAAAGCAGCGAAAATATTCCGAGGCGATCGAATTTCTCAAGCAGATACTGGGAGAGCACGCGACGTCGTTTCTCCGCGATGAAGCACACATGAAGATCGCGATGCTCCAAACGGTCATGGAGAATTTTGTTGAGGCGATCGCATCGTACGAGCGGCTCATCGCCGATTTTGGGAATGACAGCATGGTGCTCGATCGTGCCCAGCTGAGCATCGCCGAGATTTATCAGTTTCACTTGAAGAACCCACAAAAGGCTATTGAAGCCTACCACAAGTTGTTGGAGCAAGACCCCAATTCCATCTATGCTGCTCAGGCGAGGAAACGGATTCGGCAGTTGCGGGGGGATTCGATATAGTGACTAACTGTGCATCTCAGACCGTAAAATGTGAGCGATAATGTCGAGAGTACGATCCACCGTTTGTTCTCTGCTTTTGATGACTGCTCTCTGTGCAGTGGCTCAGGAGAAGCTTCTCATTCCGATGGATTTGCAGCAGACAGATCACTTGAAAGCGTACGGCATCACCTACCATGCCCTGACGAAAAGCATCGCAGTGGATTGGTTGTTGAACTACCGGGGCGGCTCGTTTCTCATGAACTACTACGACTTCCTTGCTACAGAGTGTCTTGTTCGCGGAGTGCGGTTTGAGGCTCTTAGCGGTGCAGAGGCCGTTCAGATCTTCGCGGTGGTGCAGGGCGAAGCGAGCAACATGGATGCGATTCGACTCGAGAAGGCTCCCAAAGTAGCTATCTATGTTCCACCAAACTTCCAGCCCTGGGATGATGCCGTGACACTTGCCCTCGAGTATGCAGAGATTCCGTATGACAAGGTGTGGGATGAGGAAGTCCTGGAGGGGGAGTTGGGCCGGTACGACTGGCTTCATCTTCACCACGAGGATTTCACGGGTCAATACGGAAGGTTTTACGCAACCTACGCAAACGCCACATGGTACATCGAGCAGCAGATGTTGTATGAAAGGCATGCTCGCGCGCTCGGATTCAGTAAAGTTTCCGAGGCGAAAAAAGCTGTTGCAATGGAAATCAAAGACTACACTGCGTCTGGAGGATTCTTGTTCGCGATGTGCTCTGCCACAGACACGTACGACATCGCACTCGCTGCGGAGAATGTCGACATCTGTCATGTAATGTATGACGGCGATCCTCCGGATCCGAACGCACAGGAGGGACTGGACTTCTCGAAAACGCTTGCGTTTGAGAACTTCGTTCTGGAAAAGAACCCGCTCCGGTACGAATTCTCGGACATTGACATTCCTCCGAGCGATCAGCTGGGACTGGTGAACATTGAGTCGGATTATTTCACGCTGTTCGAATTTTCCGCGAAGTACGACCCTGTGCCGACGATGCTCACGCAGAACCACCTGAATATTATCCATGGCTTTTTGGGACAGACGACTTCCTTCAAGCGCAGCGTCCTTAAAAAAGCTCTCGTTCTTTTGGCAGAAAAGCGGGGATCCGACGAGGTTAAGTACATTCATGGCAACCTTGGAAGAGGAACGTTCACGTTCTACGGCGGTCACGATCCTGAGGATTACCAGCATCAAGTTGGTGACCCCCCCACTGATCTCAACCTTCACAAGAATTCACCGGGTTACAGGTTGATCCTCAACAATATCCTGTTTCCAGCGGCGAAGAAAAAACCTCAGAAAACTTAATCCACTTTAATTCTGTATCTCAACGATTTTGAAATACTGCGAAATTGGAGTTTTCTGTGACGAGGCTCAGCAGTTTGATGAGGTGTTTTCATTATATTCGACATTCAATTG
>JAZGDE010000071.1:0-12048 GCA_036477295.1 Bacteroidota bacterium
ACCCAGTCGGACACGTTTGACCACGCTTCGGAGGAAGACCTGAAGCAGGCCGCGGCTGTGATCGCGGTGACCCTCTTGCGCGTCGCCAATCTCCCTGAGATGCTGCCCAGGAGAGGTGAGCAGACAAAAGTTGGAGGATCAATCGACTAGTGTTGTTCTCGTGTCACAAACTGGTCCACCATCCAGCATAGGGACGGAAATGAGTATCAGTTCCTCTCGCCTGTGGTGTCGAGCATCTTGCTCGACACCGAGTTGCGTGTCGACCGAGGACGGTCGATATGTACGCCGGGTAGTAAATGTTCGAGGGGCAAAAGTTTGATGAATGGTTGAACCAGGCGTCCAGGGTTCCGGACGGGCCCAAAGACCGAAGTGGAGATCAACACGATGCCAGTGGGAGAGCACAATACCTTGAGTGAAATTCGGCGAAACCGAATTGCATGCATGAAGTGTTCAGGAGATAAGGTGTTGACTGCACGGTGGCGCTGGTCAACGGGTCATTAACACAATTTTCCCCATTCACGTCAATGCCAATCTCGAAGAGAAGAATATCAATCACAGATCTCCGACATCATCTCCGTCAGCACGTTTTTGTGTGCGACGACACCAGTGAGTCGAAACAGGTAGGACTCGAGGTCGAACTCATCCCGCTGTTTCTCGATCTCACCCAAGACAAAGCGACAGTAGTTCCGTTCACACAGCCAGCTGATTCAAGAGGGTGCTCTGTCCTTTCAACCTTGGACCGACTTGCGGAGCAAGGAGATGACCTTGTACTCGAGCACACGCCTGAGGACTCTCTTGTTTACAAGAAAGCTGACGGTGGACTCATTACCTTCGAGCCCGGCGGCCAAGTTGAGTACAGCTGCGCTCCGAGAAACACCGCTGCAGCTGCCTTTGAGGACGTAGAAAAATTCATCAGGCAACTTGAAGCTGTTGCGCAAGGTTCGGAACTCTGCTTTCTCACGACGGGCATCAACCCCTGGCACACTGTGGAAGAGATCGGCTTGCAAGTCAATAAGCCTCGCTATGCTGCCATGGACCAGTATTTCGCATCGATCGGTCCGTACGGCCGTCGGATGATGCGGCAAACGTGCTCGATTCAGATAAACGTGGATATGGGAGGCGCTGACCGCACGCCGCTACGCTGGAAGGCCACGAACCTGCTCGCTCCGGTCCTCACCGCGTTGTTCGCCAACTCCCCCGTGGCTGACGGAAGGCCAACAGGCTTCAGAAGCTTCCGAAGCTACGTGTGGCAGCAGACAGATACAGGCCGGACTGGTTATCCGCCAGCCCTCCTCGACTCAACTGAGCACTACGACCCAGTTGAGCAGTATCTTCACTACGCGCTTGAGGCACGGGTGATGATTATCCGCAAATCCGAGGTTCATTTCACGCCGGTGAGACAAGTGCTCTCATTCCGGCAGTGGCTCGAGAACGGCCATCCACTTGGCTTCCCTTCTCTGGATGACTGGGACTACCATCTCAGCACACTGTTCCCGGAGGTGCGGCCAAGGAGGTTTCTCGAAGTACGATGCATTGACGGCCAAACAAAGCCGTGGCGTTCCGTGCCTGTGACACTCGTGACTGCACTCCTGTATGATGATTGGGCTCTGGAGAAGACGATCGATATACTCAGTCCCTGGCAGCCGCGACTTCCGGAACTGTCCGCCCGGGCAGCGCTGCACGCGACCCACGATGAGATTCTCGGACCGTTGGGACAGGAGATCTTCCACCTTGCGCTGGACACTCTCCCTCGTTTTCCTCAGACCTACCTCACTGAGTCCATGCGCGCTGCCGCAACCGCATTCTACAGCCGATACGTCGCACAACTTCGGTGCCCGGCCGACGAACTCTACGATGTTGTTGCAAAGGAAGATGGGCAGAGATTCCTTCCCTCACACTACCTTCAGGTCAGTCACATGCAAACCGAGTTCGATCGCGCTGGCAAACGCTTTGCTCGAGTTTCATTTCATGAATAGATAGGACATCGCGCAGCTTGTAAGGAGTTCGGACGGTGCGCATCGGCTTCATCATGGATCCTCTGGAAACGGTCAACACAGAAAAGGACACGACATACGTCCTGATGTGTGAGGCGTTCAGTCGTGGTCATGAAGTGGTCTACCTCCCACCGGGCGGTATTGGATACTGGCAGAACAAAGTGGTACTGAGGGGCGTCCGCGTTGAGGCACACAGAAACCCTGAGCATCCGTTCAAAGTCCTGGGAAGGGAAACGCTTGCCGGAGAGGATTTCGACGCTATACTCATACGAACCGACCCCCCATTCAATCAGGAGTACCTCTATATCACCCTGCTCGCTGACCACCTGCCGAGGAACGTTTTCGTGATGAACCACCCGGCAGGGATACGGGACATCAATGAAAAGATGGGTTCACTGTACTTCCCGGACCTGATTCCGCGAACAGTTATCACACAATGCGTTGAGGACCTAGATGACTTTCTCGAGGAAATTGGAGGGCCGATCGTGCTCAAGCCGCTCGACGGACACGGCGGAAAGGGCATTGTGCTAATTCGGAAGGACGATGTGAACCGGAGAACGTTGATGTCGATGATGACCAAGGATGGTACGCAGAAAGTGCTGACACAGGAATTCCTCGAGGCAACGTACGACGGCGATAAGCGAATCATCCTTCTCGAGGGTGAGCCGCTCGGGGCGATACTGCGTAAGGCCCAGCCACCGAATTACATCAACAATCTCATGGCAGGGGGGAAGGCGTATCCAGCAACGATCACAAAAGAAGATAAGAAGATTTGTGACCGGCTCAGTCGTTTGCTTCAAGAACGAGGGCTTTATCTGACGGGGATTGATATCATCGGTCAGAAGCTGATGGAGATCAACGTGACAAGTCCGACGTGTGTTCAGGAGATTAACAGATTTAACAACGTCTGCTTGGAAAAAGATATTATCGATTTCGTTGAGAGAAAAGTCTCAGAACGGCAGGCGATGTTTCAATAGTAAGGCAGGTCCTTCGCTTCGCTCAGGACAACAGAGGGCATTCGTCCATTACGCATCTTTAGCGCAACGGAAACCTGCGAAGATTTCTCGAACAAACGGATGGTACCAGTTCCGGAGCGAAGAGCGAAGAAGAGGTCCTCGCGTCGCCCACGAACCTCCCCTCAACACCTTGTGCTTCCCATCGAACCACTCCTCCGAATAGCCGCGATAGGGAAATGCTTTGAACCCCGGGTATCCCTGAAAGACAGTCGTGGTCCATTCCCAGACATTCCCCGCCACGTCTAAGCACCCGTACGGACTTTTCCCATCCAGGAACATCCCCACCGGCGTTGTTCCCCAGTAAGCGCCTCCGAAGTTGCTCCGGTCCTTGCTGGGCGGCTTGTTGCCCCAAGGATAGCGGCGCTTGCAGTTTGATTGCGAATCCCACGAGGCTGCCTTCTCCCATTCAGCCTCCGTCGGAAGCCGTTTTCCGACAAGGTTACCATACGCGGTCGCTTCGTACCAACTCACACCCACGACTGGACGGTCAGGCTGGAGTTCCTTTAGTCTAAACATCTCTTTCGTGAACCAGCGTCTGTCTGTGCCATTCATCCAATCTCTTGGAGATGTGATGTTCCGTTCTTCCTTCCAGTTCCATCCTTCTTCCATCCACAAACTTCTCTCCTGATATCCTCCTTCCATGATGAAACGAAGGAACGCGCCGTTGCTCACCGGATGGATATCGATGAAAAAATCCTTCAGCACAACTTGATGCTGCAGCTTCTCGTTATCATACACAAAATGCGGTCCACCAGAACCGAGGAGAAATGGCCCCGCCGGGACAAGCACCATGCCTTCCGGTGCGTCGGAAGATCTCGCCGCCATGCGAGAACGTTGAGGGGCCTCGGTTGAGTTCGAGGTTGCCTCGCCGGTTTTATGAATTTCCTTTGACTTCTTCTTCTTTGCCGGATCAATCATTTGCAGAAGAAGCGTCATGGTCTCTTGGTGCTGGTATTCGTGTTCAAGCACCATGTGAAAAATGAAGCCGTCCTTCAGCAGCGGGTTATCAGTTTCAAAAGAAACACTGTCGAGAAACTCAAATACGTTCTGACGTTCAGAGCGGAGGTAGTCAAGAATCTTTTCTCGGACGGGAAGATTGACACGCTCTGGCTTGGGACTCTGGGTGGGGTCGAACAGGAAGTCATATTCCTTGGATAGCGAAGGATCACCCTTCGTCTGCTGGAGGACCCATAACGCCTCGAACATCCCGATGTGTCCTATATGCCAGCCCAGCGGACTGAATTCCTTGTGCAGGCTCCGGCTCAGGTCACGGTCATCGACCATAGCAGCGAGTCGGAGCGTATCTTCCCTGGCCTCAAGGAAGCTGGCTTTTAGCGCTGATTTATTTGAGCTCATCATCGCGCGAATGTTTCCAGACGCCGCAGTGAGTCTCATGGGGGAGCGTCGGGATAGTTAAAAAAATGTATAAATAACAGTAGCCAATCTCAACTACTTTTTTTATCTTTCGGGGGAAGCACAATCGAGTTACTATAGGATCATCTTACCTCAATCTTCCAACCAATCGATGGCAAGGCGGTTGCAAATAAACGCACTAGCCGCTGACACGGCTTTAGAAACGTTCGTGCGTGATGTTAGTGCTGGTCTGTCGTCATCTCCGAAAACGCTGCCACCGAAATACCTTTATGACGAGAAAGGGTCCAAGTTGTTCGAGCAGATCTGCACGCTGCCGGAATACTATCTCACAAGAGCCGGGACAGCAATCTTCCAGCGCCATTTGCCTGAGATCATCAGTTTTGTTAACAACGATGCCACACTCATCGAACTCGGCAGCGGAAACGCCGCAAAAACACGGATCTTCATCGAAGCGTTGCTGGGACGCCAGACAACTGACAAAGCGGGAGGGACAGCACGGCAGCCTCGGCTGCATTACATTCCGATCGATATCTCCCGGTCTGCTCTCGAAGAAAGCGCAGAATCCCTCTTGAAGGACTATAGGGGATTGCACATAACTGCCTACGTCGGAGATTACTATACGGCGCTGCACGCGATTCCTCGGGATGTGAAAGGATCGAGATTGTTCCTGTTCCTTGGGTCAAACATCGGCAATTTTGAAATCCCTCATGCGGAAGAGTTCTTGCGAACCGTGCGATCGGTCATGAGTCGGGACGACCGATTGCTCTTGAGCGCCGATCTGAAAAAAGATAAGGCTATTCTCGAGGCGGCATACGATGACGCCCGGGGGGTCACAGCAGCCTTCAACCTGAACCTGCTCGTTCGCATCAACCGGGAACTCGGCGCCAATTTCGACCTCGCCAATTTTCGACACCGTGCATTCTATAATGAGTCCCAAGGGCGAATCGAAATACACCTAGAGAGTTTGAAACCGCAGCGAGTTAGGATCCCCAAGGCTGGACTGGAGGTTGCGTTCGAGCAAGGGGAGACCATCCACACCGAAAATTCGTATAAGTACTCGCTCGAGCAGATCCGGGACCTCTGCACCGCGAGCGGTCTCTCCCTGAAAAAGACCTGGCTGGACGAGCAGAAGTTCTTCAGTATGAATCTGCTTGCCCCACGACTGTAGTCCCAATCCGACTGACCTTAGTGAGCGAAACTAAGTTCACTGTCCCGAAGCGATGCTCGACGAGTCCGTCGAAGTCCCGACTTCGTGGCGGCTCGACTCCTCCGAACGAATCGGAGGAGCCGGCTGACGAGCTTCGGGATCGGATTGTCCGAAGGACCCCTTCGGGGAGGATCGCGCCGCATTTGAGGATTGTACAGCCAGAGGTGGGATCTGACAGCAAACAAAGCGAGATTCGCCGTTCGACTGAGGACCACTCTGATTCTTGACGTTGGGTTCGCCGGAAGCCGGACCTGGAACCGAGCGCACTGCATCGTACCTCAGAAGAAGTAATATCTTTTTCGCCATGACACAAATCTCGTTCAAGCATATCTCTAAAGTGTATGACGATCACAACGGGACCGTGAAGGAAGCCCTGCGTGACATCAATCTCTCCGCGACCGAAAACGTCACGACTGCGGTGGTGGGTAAAAGCGGAAGTGGCAAATCGACCTTGCTTCAGTTGATCAACGGGCTGGAGCGGCCCAGCCGCGGCACCATCTATGTCTTCGGACAACAAATCGACTACGAGCAACTTCCCAACCTCCGACGACGGATTGGTTATGCCGTCCAAGGAACAGGATTGTTCCCCCATCTGTCCGTCGGCGAGAACATCACTCTGCTCGCAGTGCTGGATGGTTGGGACAAGGAACGGATCAAAGGACGGGTTGAGATGCTCATGAACTTGGTGGGCCTTCCACTGGAGTATGCGCGTCGCTATCCGCATCAGTTGAGCGGTGGGGAACAGCAGCGAGTCGGACTCTGTCGGGCGATGATGCTGAACCCCAGAATCTTCCTTCTCGACGAACCCTTTGGTGCCCTCGATCCAATCACACGAAGCGAGATTCACGAACATTTCATTCACCTCCAGCAATCCGAAGCAAGGACCATTATTCTCGTCACGCACGATCTCCAGGAGGCACTCAAACTCGCGAAGGAAATGATCATTCTCAACGATGGCAAAGTCGAGCAGACCGGAACCTGCACCGAAATTCTGCGGAAGCCTGCTACCGACTTTGTCAAAAGTTTTCTGAGGTCACAGCTCGGGAACAGACCGAGGAGGAAGCGATGACAAAATTCACGACCCGATCGCTCTGTACATTCCTCCTTCTCGTCTGGACCAGCGGCGTTGCAGACCCAGGGACAGTTTTCGCTCCCGACTCGGCAGGTGGAGCCGCCGGGAAGAGTCGGACAATCATCGTTGGCTGTAAGCACTTCACCGAGGGTTACATCCTTGGAGAAATTATCGCTCAAATTCTGGAAGACCGTGGATATCATGTTGAAAGAAAGTTTGGCCTCGGCGGCACGCTCATCTGCTTCGATGCGTTAAGAAACGGGGACATCGATATCTATCCCGAATACTCGGGAACCATCACCCAGGCAATCCTCAAGCTTGATGACACGACTTCGTACCCTACGGTGCAGCAAATGCTCATACGCGACTTTGGCCTCGAACTGCTCGGTCCGTTCGGCTTCAACAATACGTATGCAATCGCCGTGACGCCATCGCTGGCCGAACGCCTCCAGCTCAACACCGTTTCCGACCTTGCGCGATTTCCAAAGCTCCGGCTCGGTTTCAGCTACGAATTCTTGAACCGTCACGATGGCTGGCCTGGACTCGCCAGAACGTATCGACTCCCCGGAAGGCCCGTCGGCATTGAACATGGCCTTGCCTATCAAGCGTTGAGAGAAAACGATTTGGATGTTACTGATGTCTATACGACGGACGGAGACATCGATAAATACGGCCTCGTCCTTCTGAAGGACGATAAGGAGTATTTTCCTCGTTATCTCGGAGCACCCCTACTCCGGAGGGGTTTGAGTGAAGGGGTCAAGCGGGTTCTGGGTGAACTTGCCGGAAAGATCTCGGAAAAGGAAATGCAGTCACTCAACGCGAGCGTTCTCATTGAAAACAAGACGTTCCGAGAGGTAGCACAAGAATTTTTGAGGGCGAAAGACTTGCTGCTGTCTGTGCGTACCTCATCGGAAGAGAGCAAGTGGACAACGATGCTCCATCGGACGGCAACCCACATCAAGCTGACCGTCACCGCGCTCATTGCTGCGATGGCAATCGCCATCCCGCTGGGAGTTCTTGTCTACCGACTAAGGACCATCGCGAAGCCGGTCATTTACTTTACAGGCCTGCTCCAGACCATCCCTTCGATTGCATTGCTGGCGTTCATGATACCACTTCTCGGCATCGGAGTAACGCCAGCGATTGTCGCATTGTTTCTCTACGCACTTCTCCCGATTCTCCGAAACACATCATCGGCATTGTTCTCGATTGACCCGATCCTCAAAAAAATTTCCGTCGGCATGGGGTTGACTACCTGGCAGCAGCTTCGCCACATCGAGATTCCGCTCGCAGCCCCCACGATCCTGGCCGGCATCAAGACGGCAGCTGTCATCAACGTCGGTACGGCAACCCTTGCGGCTTTCATCGGTGCAGGTGGTCTCGGCGAGCCGATCGTCACCGGCCTCGCTCTGAACGACACCTCGTTGATCCTCGAAGGGGCTGTGCCTGCAGCGCTGTTGGCAATCGTAACTGAATTTATTTTTGAGTCAATCGAAAAATTCTTGATTCCAAAGCACCTCTTGCAGCAGAGAGTAAGCTAAATGTGAAATTCCCCAGAAGGGGTCGCTTCGCGACAAGTGCCAAATTCCTCCGAAGGATTCCCTTCGGGACAAGCTCCAAACAAATTCGAAATTCAAATTTCCAATGCCCAAAAGAGCTTCCTGGAGTATCAATTTGCAATTCTATATTTCCGACCATTGCATTTTTTTGGAATTTAGTGCTTGCACCGAAGGCCCCCCTTCGGGGGAATTTACTTGGGATTTGGGTTTTGGAGTTTGGAATTTCTTCAAGACTTAGAGCACCGAACCTCGATCTCATGAAAGGAGAACCCACCATGCTTGTCGTCACTACACCGGCACTTGAGGGGAAACGCATCACGAAGTACCTCGGCCTCGTATCCGGCGAGGCCATCTTGGGTGCAAATATCTTCAAGGATTTTTTTGCCGGCATTCGTGATATCGTCGGCGGTCGTTCCGCAGCCTACGAAAAGGAGTTGCGGAGGGCAAAAGAGATCGCCGTTCAGGAAATGACCGAACAGGCAAAATCGCTTGGGGGAAATGCAGTTGTCGGAGTCGACCTCGATTATGAGACGGTCGGCAGCCGTGGGAGCATGTTGATGGTTAGCGCCAGCGGAACGGCGGTCGTCATCGAATAGGCGCATGGTAGGCGATGCGTTTCGCGGAACGCTGGATCACGATTAACCCGTTCGCGGAACGTTCGCATCTAGTGATGTTCGGTGTGACAGTCCTGAACCCGCACACGATCTGGTGAACGGATTCATGATGATTTCCACCCTGGGAATTTTTCCGTATATTCCGCACCGGTGAGCTTGTTTGACTCACATTATCCTGAAAGCATACCATGTTAAGGTTTTGCGCGAAACGAATACCGTTTCATGTTCTCCTCGCCACGATGTTCCTCGCCTGCATTCCGCTCGCTCTCACGCACGGCCAAGTGTCAGCCAACGTTCCGGTTACCGATGATGTGTACCGCAGCCTCGATCGCCTGATTGCCTTCGGTCTCGTAGAAGATTATCTCTACGGATTGCGGCCGTTCACCCGAGCGGAAATTGCACGACTCGTCATGCAAGCAAAAAATCGGCTTTCCCGTAAGGACTCCTTCGGAGTGGAACTCCAGCATAGTCAGGGAGAAGACGGAAAGTTCCATAACATCAGGAGCGACATTGAGCGCTCGATCGCTACACTTGAGAATTACTTCTCATCAGAGATTCTTCTGATGGATGGAGAATCAAGAGGAGAACCCTGGGAACTGCAGATCTTCCGCAACTTCACCTTCGATCAGAACTACATCGACAGCCGGTCACGACTGGTACCGACGGACATCCGCTATGGTTCAATCGACGCTTTCATAAACCCGCTCTTTTCACACCGAGATGGAAGACCGTACGTGCAGGGCGCCAACGGTTACCTTCAATTCCAAAACCGACTCCAGGCATTCAAATTCCTAGCCCTTGATTTCACACCGTACCTGTATCTCGGCGTCCCGAAAGAGAATGCAAGATCGCAACGCGAAGTCATCGTTCAGCGCCTCACAGTAAAAGTCGGGTTCCGAAACCTTGAACTCCAGGTAGGCCGCGACCAGGTCATCTGGGGTCAGGGTGAGATGGGTGGAGTACTGATTTCGAACAACCCGAAACCGTTCGACATGATCAAACTTTCGGCAATCCATCCGTTTCGACTCCCGTGGTATCTGCGGTGCCTAGGTCCCAGCTCAGGATCCATTTTCGTTGCACGTCTGGGAGAGAACAGGAATTTCCCTCACGCTGCTTTGATCGGAATTTCCATGAACATGAGGCCGCTTCCCTCGTTCGAAGTCGGACTCTACCACACCTACCTCTTCGGAGGGTCTGGTGCGCCCGAGTCTGATTTCCTGGACCCGATCGCGGAGTTTTTCTTGATCCGACGGCACGGAGAAGCATTCGACAGGCCAGGCTCACCAAACCTTGCCGACCATCGAGCGGGCATCCAATTTCGATTTGACGCATCCGCCCTGCGCCATACTCAATTCTACGTTGAGTGGATGTGGGATGATTTCCTGCACAAAATTCTCAACGACTCAGCTTTTCTAGTCGGCATCTATGTTCCACGGGTCGATTTCTCGGGCAGGACGGGCTTGAGGCTTGAGTTTCGCTCACTCGGACGAATTCTCTACCGGCACAGTGTTTTTCGCACAGGCTACGCAGAGGACAGTTTAATCATCGGTGACCCGCTTGGTCCCAAGGCGCTCGCCCTTTCGCTTGGAATCACACGCGAGATCAGCAGACATTTCTTTTTCGAATCGCGACTTGCCTACGAAGACTATCGGGGCGGAAATACCGGAACCGTGAACCTCGAGAGAACACATGAGCGACGGATCCGAACTACTTCTGCGCTTCGAGTCCGCTTGGCGTCAGGATGGATCGTCAAGACTACCACAGCCTATGAGCACGTCTGGAAGTTTAACTTTGAACCGGAAAAGCAGCGTGACAGTGTTCTCTTCGAACTGGGTTTGGAGTTCCCGTTCTGAGACGTGATCTGATCAATGACCGGATTGCACTCTTCTCTGCTAGCGATTGCATTGAAATTATTCTTTTCCTATCTTCTGTCCATGGCTGAGTTCTTTCCGACCTGTTCACCGTACTTTCGAGACTTTGATGCTTGTCGATCCGCACTCTGTTTCGTGCGCACCGACCTGCAGACGTTAGGAAAATGGAGCTTGCATGAGGCCTGCGGCGCATGAAGAGTATCACACTTCTCAAGTCGTGACGGGATCAGAGAAGGAGCCTCATTTCTGAACGCCACATTCCCGACCCACAAAACGAACACCATGACCCCCCAATCTCTTACCTCAAAGGAGGTGCCGCGATGCTGCAACATTCACTCGGAACGCTGGGTGTGGCCTTCGTTGCCCAGCTGGTAGTAGGCGTTCTTTTAAGCGGTACGGTCTATGCCGCGCTGTACGGCAAGAAAACGAGGGCGGAATACGAAGCGAAGCCAACGCTGCGTCCAGAGGGCGCCCGCGCTCTAAGGGATCTTCCTCTCACCTATCTGCTCCAGAACGGAGCACTCGGTATTGTCTTTATCATGCTCTATTCCGCAGTGTCTAATGTCCCAGTATTTCACGGTGCCGGGGGAGGGATCTTCCTCGGTTTCCTGATCTGGCTCGGATTCATCGCCCCCTGGCATCTCACGATGAGGCTATACATTCACTATCCCAGGGCATTCGTGAACATGAATCTCCTTTACAGTTTCCTGTACGGCACCATCAGTGGTGGCGTTATCGGATTCGTTCTTTCGTAGTTACCTTCCTCTGGCGTCGTGTCCGAGGCAGCAGATCGCAATGACTTCGCCACCTCGGCGGAGGTGCGGTGCCCATGTGCCGTTGGAACAGGGCGGGGACTCTTTCGCGAAGGTTGGGAATTGGATCACCCTTCAGATCTTCAGGCGGATCTACTCTTCAAGTTCTTTTTCTTCTAGCACACTTCCCTGAATCTGTTCCGGCCTGACCGTGAGAACAGGAACACTCGAATGTCGTACCAGTTTTTCCGCCACGCTCCCCACCAGAACGTGAGCCAAACCCGACTGTCCATGTGCCGCAGAATCCGAAAGTGAAGCTGGATATCCCCTGGCAACAAGCAACGGTCGGAAAAATGCGCCGGCACCAAGATTTCCCTTTTTGTGTTCATCGTACAGCCTCCCTCCTCGGCATGATGGATGGCCTGTTACAGCACCTTTTCATTACTTGATTTGATTGGGCCGGGGAGATATATTGTGGCGAACTAGCTTATAGTCGCAATCTCCGTCGGAGAAAGGATATTTGCACGCTGGTCACGAGCGCGTGGCCACTCTGCGAGGGACGTCGGCATCGCGTGTAAGGTCTCGGAAA
>JAZGDE010000072.1:0-13179 GCA_036477295.1 Bacteroidota bacterium
AAAGGAAGAAGGTCGTGAAAGCTTACGGTGTTTGGAAGGAGAAGTCTCTGTACGGCAAGAAGTTCATGGGGACCGAGCGGACTACCATAATCATCGATGAGCAAGGGACAATTGTCCGTATTTTCCCGAAGGTCAAGGTCGATACCCACGTACAGGAAGTCCTCGCGGCCGTGTAACACCCGGAGACAAAGCGTATGAATCTTCGTGCAGCTTTGGCAGAGTTCCTCGCCACGTTTACGTTCATTTTCGTTGGAGCAGGATCGATTTGTGTTGACCATTTCACTGACGGACAACTTGGGCTCCTGGGTATCGCGATTGCGCACGGACTCGCGCTTTCCATCGTTGTAAGCGCAACAATGCACATCTCGGGTGGGCATGTCAATCCGGCGGTGACGATTGCTATGCTTGTGACGGGGAGAATCAACAGAGGAAATGCGTTTCTTTACATCATCGCTCAGATTCTCGGCGGAGTGGCTGGAGGACTGCTCTTGAGTATGATCTTCGCGGGTGATGTGATTGCCGCAGTGAATTTGGGAACGCCCTCCGTGCACCCGGATGTTTCTTTTGCGGCTGCGGTATTGGTCGAGTTTGTGTTGACCTTCTTTCTCTTGTTTGCGATTTTCGGAACTGCTGTCGATGCACGGGCACCGAAGATCGGAGGCTTTGGTATAGGGCTCACGGCAGCGTTTGACATACTGGTCGGTGGACCACTGACGGGAGCTTCGATGAATCCAGCGCGGACGTTGGGACCGGCACTGGTTGTGGGCTTCTGGGAAGGTCACGCGGTTTACTGGATTGGCCCAGTGCTGGGCGCGATTGTAGCAGCAATGATCTATCACCATGCGTTTCTTAAGGGACGCGAGAGCAAGCGGTAGATCCGTGAATGCCGAGGTGCGTGACCGAGAGGAAAAGTATGTCGGTAGCGATATCGAACAACAGCCTACGGAACCATGAGGACTTTCATCAAGAGGAGGCAGGACTTCCATGCAAGAATTACTCAAACAGCCGACCTTGAAGAACGGGGTTGACTTCGAAGAATTGGTGAGGAATCTGCTGGTCGCAATTGGCGAGGATCCAGAGCGTCAGGGATTGAAACGTACCCCGAAACGCGTCGCTCGATCGCTTGAATACCTGACGAGCGGATATCGGGCGGACATCAAGAAAGTCCTGAACGGAGCTGTGTTTGAAGAAAAATACAACGAGATGGTTATCGTGAAGGACATCGACTTCTTTAGCATGTGTGAACACCACCTGCTTCCGTTCTACGGGAAGTGCCACATGGCTTACATACCGGACGGAAAAATCCTGGGTCTCAGTAAGCTTCCCCGAATCGTGGAGGTGCACAGCCGAAGACTTCAGGTTCAAGAGCGCCTTACTCAGCAGATTGCAGACACGCTCTACGAATCGGTCAATCCGGCAGGGGTTGCGGTGGTTATGGAGGCCTCCCACCTTTGCATGATGATGCGCGGTGTAGAGAAACAGAACTCGGTGGCCACCACGAGCGCCATGCTGGGGGTTTTTCAGGAGGATATACGAACAAGGGGAGAATTCCTCACCCTGATAGCCAGCAAGCTGCGTTGATGAAATCGTGTCTCGCGAATTCTCAGCAATACTCTTGAACGTGCATCAAAGGTTTAGATATAATGAGTTTAAAAGGAAAAGTCGCGATTCTCACGGGAGCAGGGAAGGGGATCGGGAGGTCGATAGCCCTCTCGTTTGCGCAAGAGGGTATGGACGTTGTGCTCGCTGCACGGACACGTTCTGACCTGGATTCCGTCGCGAAAGAGGTGCAGGATCGAGGTAGAGCCGCTCTGGCAGTCCCGACGGATGTTTCGGACGAACAGCAGGTTGCTCGCCTCATCACATCCACGGTCGAACGATTTGGGAAGATTGATATCCTCGTGAACAATGCGGGTGTTGGAGTTTTCAAGAAGGTCGTGGACCTGAGGCCGGATGATTTCGACCGGATGTGGGAAGTCAACGTTCGCGGCGCCTACCTCTGTTCACGCGCTGCATTACCCTACATGATGAAGCAAAATTCTGGCGTGATCGTCAACGTCGCGTCACTGGCCGGGAAGAATGCATTCGTTGGTGGAGCTGGCTATGCGGCGACGAAGTGGGCTCTTCGCGGGTTCTCACAATGCATGATGCTTGAGGTTCGGGAGTACAATATTCGTAGCATCACGGTATGCCCGGGGTCTGTCGATACTGAGTTTGGCGCAAAAATCAAACCACGAGCGCTCCTACCGCAGGATGTGGCCGACGCGGTCCTTTTTGCCGTAAAACTTCCCGGGCGAGCGATGGCAAGCGAAATTGACCTCCGTCCCACGATTCCGTAAGACGGATAAGCAATTCGTACTCAGAGAATGAGCGGCTGACGGAAGAACTTATGGACCTGTTCGATCTCACGATCATCGGTGGTGGACCCACAGGACTGTTTGCGGCATACTACTCCGGACTCCGTGGAATGAAAACGAAGATCCTCGACGCGCTCCCACAACTTGGAGGGCAGTTAACGGCGCTGTATCCGGAGAAGTACATTTACGACGTTGCCGGGTTGCCTAAAGTTCTCGCGAAAGACCTCGCTTCGGATCTCGTCGAACAGTCACTCCAGTATGGGCCAGAAGTATGTCTGGGGAAAAAAATCACGGCTATGGAAATTCTGACGGAGAACGGGAGAAACCTCTTCAAGCTGACGAATGAGTCCGGACAACAGCACCATACGAAGGCGATTCTGTTGACAGTAGGAATCGGTGCATTTGCTCCCAGGAAACTCTCCCTTCCGGACGCGAAGCGGTACGAGGACAGCGGAGTTCTGTACTTTGTTCAGAATAAGTCACTCCTGAAAGACAAGAAGCTTCTCATTGTCGGAGGAGGGGACAGTGCGCTCGACTGGGTATTGAACCTCGAGGGAGTTGCAAAAGATATTACCTTGATTCACCGGCGGGACCAATTTCGCGCACACGAGGATAGCGTGAAAAAGCTTTTCGAAAGCAAGGCAAAAATTAAATTGTTCTACGAGCTCAAGGCGCTGCACGGAAATCCGTACGTGGAAGCAGCGACGATCTATCATAACCGGACGAAGGAAGAAGAGACACTTCCCGTGGACTTCATTCTGCTGAACCTCGGGTTCATTGCGAACCTCGGTGCCATCAAACAGTGGGGTTTAGAGATCGAGAAGAATGATGTCAAAGTAACGAGCAAGATGGAGACGAATATCCCCGGCATCTATGCTGCCGGGGACATTGTCGTCTACCCAGGAAAGCTGAAGCTCATAGCAACTGGGTTCGGTGAGGCCACGGTTGCAGTGAACGCGGTCAAATCCTACATTGACCCATCGGCTAAATTCTTCCCGGGGCACAGCAGCGACATGGCCCCTCCGCCCGCCCCGAAAAAACCTTAATCAATCGAAGCGGTTCCGAAACCGCCGTTCCCGCATTTTTTCTCTCCAACGCTCCTTCGGTTCATGGCGGACTCCTCCACGAGGTCCAGTTTTACCTGCCATCTCCATCCGTAATGCATGTTTCCACTTTTCTTGCTGCTCTGGCGTGAGGAGTTGCTGAATTTCAAACCAGTTGCCCAACCGGAGTGTTTTTTTCTGCAGAAGGAGTTGTGAGATTTCACCCATTTTTCGTGCGATCGATGACTGATCAAGGGTCTTCGCGTGGAGGAGTTGCCGCAGCTCGAGTCGGGCAAGGGCTATTTTCTCGTTCAGGCTAATCAACTTTTTTTCGAGGTCGAATCGCAGAGGACGCACCGCATCCCATTGTTCTTCCGAAAGGTTAAGCGAAGAGAGCATCCTGTTCGCCCTGTGGTCCCGTCCCTCTCCATGGCTGAAGGCCAGAACGGGGATGAGCAAGATGACAAGCAGCACGTGGTAAAATCGGTTCAGTGGTTTCATGTTGAGGTCTCCTTAAGTTCAGTGACCGGATACGCTTGTTACCGATTTGACGCGCGAAGCTACCGTTAGGTTTAATCAACATGCGTCTGTTGCAGGAAAACCCATTTCTGAGTATATTGGAAAAAACGAGAGGATTTTACGTCATCCTCGTGACCTTCCGAACGCGACAACTCGGCCCTATCTGCTCTACTCTCTTGATGTGCCTCCTTTCGAGTTGCGCAGTCTACGATTTCTTCTCCCAACGGTACGAGAACACCACTGCCTACTTCAACACCTACTATAATGCGAAACGACTGTTCGACGAGGCAGAAGCGGATGTGGAGGCGGTGCGCCTTTCAAAGCACATTACTGACAAAACCGAATCGGTTCAACTCTCTCCTCAAACCAGACAAAAATTCAATCAGGTCATCGAGAAATGTTCTAAGCTCCTTCAGTTTTATCCGACGAGCAAATGGGTCGATGATGCGCTTTTTGTAATCGGAGCTTCTTACTATTACCTCGATGACGACCGGAAGGCTCAACGAAAATTTGCCGAGCTCCTCTCGGCATTCCCGAAGAGCGGACTTGCCTTCAAGTCCAGGCTCTGGCTTGGGATGTCGCTCTATCGGATGGAGAACTATCCAGAAGCTACTCAGGTCCTCGACCAGCTGATTCAGGTCGCACAGGAAAAGAAGAAAGAGGAGTTTGCGATCGAGGGAATGTTCCTCCTCGGGCGAACCTTCTCAGAACAGAAAGCATACGCGGAGTCGATACGTATGTATCGCAGGATCATCGAAACGTCGGATGACGATCGTACGCGATCGCGAGCGCAGTTGCTCATCGGTCAAGTTTATGCCGAACAGGACAGTCTTGACCGTGCTTCGGAGGCGTACGCTGCAGTGTTGAAGTTTGATCCCGAGGAGAATTCAAAATTCGAAGCTGGGTATCAGCATGCTGTCATCTTAAACCAAATCGGGAAGCACGAGGAAGCGCTTGAAATACTTAAAAGCTTAAGAAGGCAAGTGAAGAGCAGTGAATTTTACCCGCGCATTGACCTCCAATTGGCAGATACTTACAACGCCATGAATCTGCTCGACGAAGCGATCGATCAGTACGTATACGTGGACACGACGTACCGGCGAACGGAGGTTTCGGCGAAGGCGTATTTCGCGCTCGGCGTGGTATATGAAAAGAAGCTGCTCGATTATCATCAAGCGATGAAGAGCTACGAAAAAGCCCGCAACGAATTTCCCAAAGCAGACATCACCAAGATCGCCCAGTCGAAGTGGCAGAGTTTTCAAAACTACTTCCTGCAACACAAAACCATTGCGAATTTTGACAGTCTTCTGTCTCAACTAGAGAACCCTTCCTCGACCAAGACTTCAGTCGATCCTATCGGCGTCGGATCTGACTCGCTAGCGTCAGACACAATGCTGGTGCCCGCTGCGACTCTTGATTCGAGTGTCCAGGTGCAAAATGATTCTTCGGCTTTGATCCTGCGCGAGTCGTATGCGAGCAAACTCGCGGAGGCGATGTACGGACTGGGGAACTTGTTCTTCCTTGAAATTAACATTCCGGATTCGGCGGAGTATTGGTATCACCGCGTGATTTCTGAGCATCCGGCTTCGAACGTTGCCGCCCGCGCACTCTACTCGCTCGCTGAAATCTATCGCTCCTCTGAGGACAAGAATCGTGATGCAGTCAACCTCTTGTACCGCACGCTCATCGAGAAATACCCTGAGACGCAGTATGCAGAGGAGGCGAGGAGGTTCTTGGGAATGAAAGTTGAGCGTGAGACCGATCCTGCCGCCGCTGTGTACGCCCGAGGTGAGACGTTGCTTCTGGAGGGAAAAATCGAATCTGCCCTCTCGGTATTTCGTTCTGTGATCCAGGATTACCCGGAGTCTCCGAGCGTGCCAAAATCGAAGTATGCACTCGGTTGGATCTTTGAGAACGTGAAAATGAACGCGGATAGTGCCCACGATTACTATCGGCAGGTGTTCGAGGAGTATCCAAACTCCGCTTATGCAGAAGCTGTGAAGGCGAAACTCATCGCGGATGAAACCCTGAATAAGGAGGCGGAGTCGAGTCGTGCCCCGACCGACCCAAAACCTGCTCCTGACAAAAAGGTCACCGAGTCCGAGGAGCCAATTGAGCCAGAAGAGAAGATGAAACCTCCTCCATGACCACGGACCGTAGATGACCACCGTGCAGAATATATTCCCCGTGGTCGGAAATCAAGAAGTCGGTGCGGAGATTTTCATCCTTCGTTTCCATGCTCCAGCCATCGCGCGGTCATCACTGCCGGGCCATTTTGTGAACATCAAAGTCGATCGATCCTACTATCCGCTCTTGAGACGCCCGTTTAGCATCTACGACGTCGAGGGCGACGATGTGGAGGTGGTATTCAACATCGTAGGGAGAGGGACGGAGATTCTCGCCTCGAAACGACCCGGGGAAGGGCTCGATGTCCTCGGACCGCTGGGACGACCATACCAATTCTCCGACGTTCAGTATTCCACTGCTGTCATCGTCGCGGGAGGATTGGGTGTCGCTCCATTTCCCTTTCTCACACGATTCCTCAAGAAGGAAGAAAAACAGATCATCACTTTCCTCGGTGCGCAAACGGAAAAAATGCTAGTGCCGAAGCGGCTGGCGAACGTTCATTTAGCGACCGACGATGGTAGTGCAGGCTGCCAAGGAACAGTCGTTGACTTGGTAGAACGCTATTTTGAAACGACGTGCGTTGAAGGGCCAAAGTTCTTCGGGTGCGGACCCAACGAAATGCTCCGAGCGTTATCGCAAAGGGCCGAGAATTTGAACGTGCCGTGTGAAGTCTCGCTCGAGTGTGTGATGGCTTGTGGGTTGGGAATCTGTCAGGGGTGTCCAGTCGAACTGCGCGGCGGCAGCGTCCGATACAGCCTTGTGTGCAAAGAAGGACCCGTGTACGATACATCAGCAATCGTGATCTAGCATGGTCAAGACATCCTTCCGATTGGGTGAGGTCAAATTCAAGAATCGCGTCCTTGTAGCGTCAGGGACGTTTGGCTACGGTGATGATCTGAAAGATCTCATCGACATTAATAAACTCGGCGGTATCGTGACGAAATCACTCTCACTGAAACGGCGCGGGGGGAACCCTCCGCCTCGGATCGTTGAGACACCATGCGGCATGCTCAATTCCATCGGTCTGGCAAACATCGGGGTGCAGGAATTCATCTTGAAGAAGTTGCCCTATCTCAGAACGTTCGAGACGGTCATCGTGGCCAATATTGCAGCGAGCTCTGTCGAGGAGTACTGCGAGGTTCTGTCAATGTTGGAGAGTGCGGAGGGAGTCGATGCGTACGAAATCAACGTATCCTGTCCGAATGTGAAGGAGGGGGGCTTAAGCTTTGGTGCAAGCTGCTCGATGACCGGGAAAATCACAATGGAGCTGCGCCGGTTGACGAAGAAGCCGCTCATCGTCAAATTGACTCCAAACGTGACGCACATTTCCGAATTTGCTCGGGTCGTGGAGGACAGCGGCGCCGATGCAATTTCCGTGATTAATACCGTCGTTGGTATGTCCGTTGACGTGAGAACACGAAAGCCGAAACTTTCCACGGTCTCAGGAGGCCTTTCCGGGGCCGCGATCAAGCCGATCGCCCTAGCCAAGGTTTACGAATGCGCACAAGTCGTAGGGATTCCAATCATCGGTATCGGTGGCATCATGACCACCGAAGATGCGCTGGAGTTCCTCATCGTGGGCGCCACCGCGATCCAGGTCGGCACAGCGAACTACATCGACCCTTCAACCGGAGTGAAAATTGTTGAGGGGATGAGAAAATTCTGCGATCAGGAAAACATCGACGA
The DNA here is from genome assembly GCA_036477295.1 of Bacteroidota bacterium. GTDB lineage: Bacteria > Bacteroidota > Ignavibacteria > UBA10030 > JAZGDE01 > JAZGDE01. The sequence continues at coordinate 7,733 of JAZGDE010000072.1, forward strand.
CGTCGGAACACTTGTCGGCACACTCGAAAGCAATAAGGAAATTTCTGTGATTCATAGCTGGCTATAGGCTACTCTCTGGTCCACCTTGCCTGAGTACACTGACACGCTGCAGTTTCTCTATTCTCTCCAAACGTTCGGGATAAAACTGGGACTCGGGAACACGGAAGATCTCCTGGGTTCCCTCGGTAATCCTCATCGCCAGTACCATTCCATTCACGTCGCGGGAACTAACGGCAAAGGTTCAACCGCGGCCATGCTTGCGTCAGTGCTGACGGCAGCAGGCTTTAAGACTGGACTGTACACTTCACCGCATCTCATCGATTTTTCCGAGCGTATCCGAGTCAATGGACGTCCAATTTCCACCGACTCAATTGTGAACATCACCAACCTGCTTCGTCCGAAGATCGAGACTCTTGGCGCAACATTTTTTGAGACAACGACGGTCATGGCTTTTCAGTACTTCTACGAACAGGGTGTCGAAGTCGCCGTCGTGGAGACTGGACTCGGGGGACGACTCGATGCGACAAATGTCCTGCGGCCTGTAATCTCGGTGATCACCTCGATCGGCCTGGATCACGCTGAGCATCTTGGATGCAACCTGAAGAGCATCGCTCGAGAGAAAGGGGGAATCATGAAGAGTGATTCGCCGTGCGTAGTTGGCAAGATTCCAAAGGAGGTATTGGATGTTCTGTGGGAAATTGCGGCATGGAATCGAAGCACCCTCGTACGCACCTCGAGGGTGGCACGGCACAGAATTCAAGAAAATTCTCTGAATCGCCTCGTCAGTGATTTTGCAGTTCTTGGTGTACTGCATCCGCGGGTGAACGTCGGCCTGCTGGGTCATCATCAGGTTCAGAACGCCGAGAGTGCACTTGTCGGCCTAGAACTCCTCAATCGCCTTCCCCAGCTCCCGTTCGCGAGAAAACTAACCAGGAAGGTCATACGGGCGGGATTGACAGACATCGTTCAAAATACCGGGCTGCGTGCTCGGCTGGACATTCTTGGACGCCGGCCGATGATTGTAGTCGACGTGGCTCATAATCCTGACGCGCTGCGCACGTTGAAATCGGCTTTCAGAAGGTACGGCCTGGGGAAACTTATCGTCGTTTTTGGCGTTATGAAGGATAAACAGTGGCACTCGATGCTTCGGGAGCTTCGACCTCTTGTGAAGCTACTCGTTGCTGTTCGTGCCCGAACGGAGAGGGCCTTGCCTTCCCCTGATCTAGTTCGAGAATGCTCGCGGATGGGCATCAATGCCCTGGATGGTCAAGATGTTGCAAATGGTATACACACGGCGCTACACCACGCACGAGCTTCCGATACCGTTTTGATCGTGGGATCGCACTACGTGGCGGGGGAAGCGCTCAGCGTTCTTGCAAGCGGCAAGAGGATGACTTGACAAAAGAACCGAAAACTAGTATATTAGATCGGTTGGTTACTTCAACCCAAGGGGGACGCTGAACACAGGGTAACTCGTCATATCTCATACGCTCGTTTCCGCCTTAATAACTCATCAGCAAGAACTCTAAGAACCATCCCACGACATCTCAGCTGCTACGTTGTTTCTTCTTGTTTCCTGGGTTTTCAAGGCTCCGAGAATTTTGTGTCACGACGTACTCGAAGGAGGTAGGCACACGCTATGCCAATGGACATTGCTGAACTAAAGTCCAAGAAAATATCCGAGTTGAATGAGATCGCCAAGGAGCTGAACATCTCCGGGTATAGTGATCTTCGAAAACAAGAGCTCATTTTTAAGGTCCTTGAAGCGCAGACTGAAGAGGTCGGTCTGACTTTTAGCAAGGGAGTGTTGGAAGTCCTGCCTGACGGATATGGTTTTCTCCGATCTGTCGATTACAACTACCTGCCTTCTCCCGACGACATCTACGTTTCGCCGTCACAGATCAAGAAATTCGGGTTGCGCACTGGAGACAGCGTCAGCGGGCAGGTTCGACCGCCGAAGGAGGGAGAGAGGTTCTTCGCGCTGCTGCGGGTTGAGGCGGTGAACGATGAGAACCCAGAAGAGATCCGCGAACGGACTCTGTTCGACAATCTCACCCCCCTGTATCCGAAGGAACGATTAGTTCTTGAGACGGCGCCCGGCGAGTTTTCGATGCGGATCCTCGACCTTCTCTCGCCGATCGGAAAAGGCCAGCGCGGGATGATCGTTTCTCCGCCGAAGGCAGGCAAGACCGTACTCTTGCAGAAAATCGCGAACAGCATCACGCGAAACCATCCTGAAGTCCTGTTGATCGTGCTGTTGATCGACGAACGTCCGGAAGAAGTCACCGATATGGAGCGATCGGTACAAGCGGAAGTTGTCAGTTCCACCTTCGACGAGCCTCCAGAACGTCACGTCCAGGTTGCCGACATGGTGCTCAACAGGTCGAAGCGCCTTATCGAGGCGAAAAAAGACGTTGTGGTCCTGCTCGATAGCATCACGCGCCTCGCGCGGGCACACAACACCGTAGTGCCCCACAGTGGGAAAATCCTCTCCGGTGGTGTTGATGCAAACGCGCTACATAAGCCGAAGCGGTTCTTCGGCGCTGCTCGCAACATCGAAGAGGGGGGAAGCTTGACGATCATTGCGACTGCGTTGATCGAGACAGGAAGCCGCATGGACGAAGTAATCTTTGAGGAGTTTAAGGGCACAGGTAACATGGAGGTCGTCCTTGATCGGAAGTTATCCGACCGGCGCATTTTCCCTGCTATCGACGTCAATCGGTCCGGAACCCGACACGAAGAACTGTTGATGGACCAGGATGAGCTCAACCGCGACTGGATTCTCCGCAAGTTCCTGAGCGACTTCAGTTCGATCGAGGCGATGGAGTTCCTGCTCGAGAAAATGCGAGGAACAAAATCGAACAAAGAATTTCTCAAATCGATGAGTACCTGATCACGGAAACCCCTGATCAACCGTCAGGGGTTTTTTTTATCCAGAGTGTAGCGTGTCTGGTTGAATTTTTGTTACTATTACCGTAACTTAATTTTATGGTGCACATGAGCTGAAGAGGTGACCTATGAATGATATCGTGATTGCGAGCGCATGTCGGACTCCCGTTGGATCGCTTGGCGGAACTCTGAGCAGTCTGCCTGCGGCGCGGCTCGGTGCGGTTGTGATCGAGGAAGCGGTCAAACGTGCCGGTATTGAGAAGAACCAGGTGAACGAAGTTATCATGGGAAACGTGCTCTCGGCCGGGGCGGGTCAGGCGCCCGCACGCCAGGCCGCACTGTACGCCGGTCTGCCCGACACGACAGAGTGCATGACGATCAACAAGGTATGCGGTTCGGGCTTGAAAGCAGTGATGCTGGCTGCCCAGGCGATCATGCTCGAGGACGCGGAGATTGTCGTGGCAGGCGGAATGGAGAGCATGTCGAACGCACCCTATTTGCTCGAAAAGGCTCGTTCAGGCTATCGGCTTGGCCATGCCCAGTTGGTCGACTCGATGATCAAGGACGGGCTTTGGGATGTGTACAATGACTTCCACATGGGAAACGCCGCTGAACTCTGCGCCAGGGAGTGCAACGTCCCACGCGAAGCGCAGGACGAATTCTCGATTCTGAGCTACAAACGCTCACTCGAAGCACAGAAAAACTGCTGGTTCAAAGAGGAGATCGTGCCCGTCTCGATACCCCAGAAGGAAGGCACACCATCAGTTATCGAGGAGGATGAAGAGCCGAAAAAGGTAAGATTCGAGAAAATTTCGAAGTTGAGACCAGCATTTCAGAAGGACGGTACGGTGACGGCGGCAAACGCATCGAAAATCAATGATGGTGCCGCCGCTGTCGTCGTCATGTCACGCCAAAAGGCCGCTGAGCTCCGCTTAAAGCCGCTCGCGCGTATCGTAGCCTCCGCTTCCGCAGCCAAAAAGCCAGAGTGGTTTACGACGGCGCCTGCGGATGTCATCCCAAAAGTGTTGAAAAAATCGGGCCTCAGACAAGAAGAGATTGACCTCTTTGAGATCAACGAGGCGTTCGCTGTTGTCAACCTCGTGGTGAACAAGCTCCTCGGGCTTGACCTCGAGAAAGTCAACATCCACGGCGGAGCAGTTGCCCTCGGTCATCCAATCGGAGCGAGCGGAGCGCGCATCCTTGTCACTCTGCTCTATGCCATGTCTCGCAGAGCTGCAAAGCGTGGGATGGCAGCCATCTGTATCGGAGGCGGCGAAGCGAGTGCGATGATCGTCGAACGCTGAATCGAAGCCGTCTGGTTCCTCAGAAGGACATGCCGACGAAAGTTCAGAGCGTCACTGTGATTGGAGCCGGGACGATGGGAAGCGGCATCGCTCACGTCTTCGCTCAATACGGCTTCGATGTGACGCTGACCGATGTCAATCAGGAATTCCTCGACCGAGGAATCCAAAGCATCAAAATCAACCTTGAGCGCCAGGCCAAGAAGGGCACGATCACCGAAGACCAGAAAGCCAAGACAGTTGCCCGCATCCGCACAGTGATGTCCCTCGAACAAGCCGCACAAGGGTCCGACCTCATCGTGGAAGCAGCAACTGAAAACACTGACTTAAAAAAAACTATCTTCTCGACCTTGGACCAGCTGTGTCCACCGCACACAATCCTGGCGAGCAACACCTCCTCAATCTCGATTACGGAGCTCGCCTCGGTCACCAACCGAGCCGACCGCTTCATCGGAATGCATTTCATGAACCCCGTCCCCGTTATGAAGCTTGTCGAAATCATTCGGGGATTTGCGACTTCCACAGAGACCCTCGAGACTGCAAAATCGTTGGCAGAAAAACTGGAAAAAATTCCCGTTGAGGTCAACGATTTTCCGGGATTCGTCTCAAACCGTGTACTCCTCCCGATGATCAACGAGGCCATCTACTGCGTCATGGAAGGAGTTGCGCGTCCCGAGGCAATCGATACCGTCATGAAACTCGGAATGAACCATCCGATGGGCCCGCTTGCGCTTGCTGATCTGATCGGACTGGACGTCTGTTTGTCGATCCTCGAGGTGCTTCACAAAGGGCTGGGGGACGATAAATACCGCCCCTGTCCACTCTTGAGAAAAATGGTGGCTGCTGGCCATCTGGGCCGCAAGACAAAGAGAGGTTTTTACGAGTACTGAAGAGCAGCTTGTGATGCTGGGGGAGATGAAGAGGGATCAAAAGTCATGACCAAATACTTTCTCAAACACCGGAGGTCTTCAATTGCGAGGGCACGGAAACTGCGTCGGGAGATGACCGACGCTGAAAGAAAGCTGTGGTCTTTGCTTCGAAAGAAACAACTTAGAGTCCACTTTCGAAAGCAGGTTCCATTTGGTCCTTATATACTGGATTTTCTCTCTATACACAGGGAGGATTGCAATCGAGGTGGATGGTAGCCAACATTTCGAAGAAGCTCACCTTGAACGAGATGCTGAACGGGATGCATATCTACGCAGCCAAGGATTGACAGTGCTTCGTTTTAGCAGTGTGGACGTCTTGAAGAATACC
>JAZGDE010000073.1:0-2557 GCA_036477295.1 Bacteroidota bacterium
GTCGGGATCGGGGGCGGTGTACGACTCTACGAGTCGCAGAGTCGTAGAAAGTCGGGACAACACCCACCGCCAGAATTCTCAGAGTGTCAACCGCTGGCGGGTGGAATACTCTAAAGACGGCCAACCCTTCCACATCGAGGCGACAGCTGTTGTCCTCTCCACCCCTGCCCATGCGACGGCAGAGATCATCGCTGGATTTCAGCCTGAGACGGCGCAGTCCCTCCGTCGCATCCCGTACCCTCCGGTCGCAGTGGTTTTTACGGGCTGGAAGCGGGAAAGCGTCGGTCGTCAGCTCGACGGCTTCGGCTTCCTCGTACCCGCAAAGGAGAAGCGAGACGTCTTGGGGACAATCTGGAGTTCGACGATTTTCCCCGAACGCGCACCCCCCGGCCATGTAGCTCTGACAACCTTCGTCGGCGGTTCCCGTCAACCCGAATTGGTATCGTTCAGCGACGAGCAGCTGACACAGCGAGTATTAAAGGATCTCCGCGCCTTGATAAACCTCGAGGGGTACCCCTCCCTCATCGTCATTCGGAGATGGCAACGCGCGATTCCACAGTCTAATCTCGGACATCTGAAAATCATGCGCGATGTTGATGCATTCGAACAGCGATTCCCAGGACTATACGTTTGCAGTAATTTCCGCGGTGGGATCGCTGTGGGAGATTGCATTCTCAATGCCAAGAGAACGGCCGAACGGGTGGATCAATTTCTCTCTCAAGAACTTCCTAGGATCCCCTCAGCGGAGAAGAGCGTCGTGCGATCTCCATAAGATAGATACTTCGGTGGAGAGCAGGAATTCGGTGCTCCTCGACACTGCCGAATCAAGGGCATCCCCCTGTCCCGATCACGTTCAGACTGAGACTGGCACTCAGATTGCGCTTGAAACAGTCTTATTGTTGGGATGATCATGTTTCATAATTGAGTAAGGAGATCCTTCATGACCCCGAAAGACACACTCACGATTACGGACAACAGGACTGGCAAATCGTACGAGATTCCGATTTTGTACGGAACCTTTCCGAAGTACGGCGCGGCGATCAAGGGATCGGATCTTCGTCAGATCAAAGTCTCAGACGACGATTTCGGTCTTCTGAGCTACGATCCGGCCTTTATGAATACGGCTTCGACCAAGAGCAAGATCACCTTCATCGACGGTGAAAAAGGAATTCTTCTCTACCGTGGATATCCCATTGAACAAATCGCCGAGAAGTGTTCGTATCTCGAAGTTGCGTATTTGTGCATCCACGGTGAACTTCCGACCAATGACCAGCTGGCCGAATGGACACACCATATTACCTTCCATACCTATGTCCATGAAAACATCACCAAATTGATGGAAGGATTTCGATACGATGCCCATCCGATGGGCATGTTCGTCAGCACACTCGGTGCTCTCTCGACATTCTACCCGGAGTCGAAGAACATTCTGGACGAGCAAAACAGTAAGAAACAAATCTATCGTCTCGTGGCCAAGGTTCCGACAATCGCTGCTTTCTGCTACCGACACAGCGTGGGCCTTCCGTATATCTACCCTGACAACGAATTAAGCTACGCAGGTAATTTTCTTAGCATGATGTTCCGAGTCAGTGAACGAGAGTATAATCCAAACCCGGTGTTGGAGCGTGCTCTTGATGTCCTATTCACTCTGCACGCGGACCATGAACAGAACTGCAGCGCGAATGCAATGCGGAGTGTCGGCTCATCCTACACAGATCCCTACTGTGCGATGGCAGCAGCAGCAGCGGCACTGTACGGACCCCTGCACGGGGGTGCGAACGAGGCTGTGCTTCGGATGCTCAAGGAAATCGGTTCGAAGGACAAGGTTCCTGCTTTCATCAAAGAGGTGAAACAGGGAAAGGGCCGACTGATGGGGTTCGGGCATCGTGTTTACAAGAACTATGACCCCCGCGCGAAGATCATTAAGGAAAGGGCTGATAAGGTCTTTGAAGTAACCGGGAAGAACCCGCTCCTCAATATTGCGCTGGAATTGGAGCGCATCGCCCTTCAGGACGAATACTTCATCAAACGGAAGCTCTATCCGAACGTGGACTTCTACTCCGGTCTGATCTACCAAGCTATGGGTTTTCCGGTGGACATGTTCCCGGTGCTCTTCGCAATCGGGAGAACCCCCGGCTGGATTGCGCAATGGAAGGAGATGTTGACAGATCCAGACCAGAAAATCTCGCGGCCGAGGCAGGTGTACTGCGGGTATGATAAACGGGATTTCGTTCCGATTGATAAGAGAAAGTAAAGACGATTGTATCTCAGGCGGGGCGGCGATCGCGTCGATCCCCACTGCCAGCCCCGTGGCCAGTTGACGCGGCAACTCGGGTGGTATCCCGCTGGGCGCAGTATCTGATTCAGGGTGCAACCGTAGGTCGACGAGGAACGTTAAGGTTTCGAGCCTCGTCGACATCGTTACAAATGAGATGAAGAGAAACCATGAAGGCCGTGATCAACGGGTTGACGATCAATTACGAGGTAGCGGGCCCAACCGATAGGATGCCCCTCGTATTCATCCACGGATTCCCCTTCAGCCATGCGATGTGGCGAC
>JAZGDE010000074.1:0-3152 GCA_036477295.1 Bacteroidota bacterium
CGGGTCTCATTCTGCGTGTACCAAAGTGTTAACTTCCCGTCGACGCGGAAATGAAACTCGGTTTTCTTCTCCCCTCGAGGAATGACATGAATATCGCTCGCTCCTACTCGGACTGCATCGACGAGAAGATTTTCCACGAGGTCTACGAGGCCGCTCCGACTGATCTCCTCGTCGAGAGCTTGTTCATCGAGGTCAGCCTCTTCTTCGGCATCCTCAAAAACAAGGTCTTCGCGGCGGTGCGATTCCTTCTCGGCGTATGTGGAACGACCGATGTTAACTTCCTCCCACAGTTCTTCGCACTGACTGAGCTTAACGTAACAAATTTCATATTTTCGATAGGAGAAACCCCTGGCGATGAAGTGAACCTCCGCTTTGGTGGGATCGGGAGTAATGACGACCAGTCGATTCGGGCGCTGCGGATCAGGTCCGTACGGGAGCACGCGGTTCTCCACTGCCAATTCTTTAATCGATTCGGGCAGAGCATTCAATTCTTTTCGCATAAACGCTAGGGCGTTTTCATCGCTCGTTTCCTTCAACAAATCGATAGTCCGGAACGCATAGTAGTCGGCAGCTTCCTGGTACACTTTGTCACGATCAACTTTATATTCCTCGACCAGGACTTGCGTCAACTTCCGGCGGTTCTTCTCGTCCTCTTTGCTGAGCACATCAAGTGCGTTCAGGAGAACATCAGCCGTGATGATCCGTTTCTCTACGAGGATATCACCAAGTCCTTTTTTCACATTCTGTGTCTGTATTGCTTCGCTCACCTTTCGTTTCGCCATGGGTTGACTGACATCTTGCCCTATTAATGTGTGTCGAGCTTGAGAGTAGCTGTTTCGGAGGAAAGATAGGATATCACCAAGTCCTTTTTTCACATTCTGTGTCTGCATTGCTTCGCTCACCTTTCGTTTCGCCATGGGTCGACCGACATCTTGCCCTATTAGTGTGTATTGAGCTTGAGAGTAGCTGTTTCGGAGGAAAGAAAAGTAAGGAAAATCATCGTGAACATAATGACCACGGAGATACCAACTTCAATGAAGCTGATGAGATTCTTCATGGCGTAACGGTTTTCCATTTCGTAGAAATCCGCTAGCTGGGTTGCCGTTGCTTTCACGGTTCCCGTTTCTGCTGCTGTCCTGAACCGCGAGATGACCATTTCGGGGAAGAAGTTCGTCCACTCTAATGCTTTTGGCAATTCGGTGCCGTACTTCAACATCGTCGGGATAGCAACGGTCTTTATCTGCGTCTCGAGAAATCGGTTGCGGCTTGATTCTGCTGCCCGCTGGATGGCGTCAATATTCTCGCCTGCAGCGTACGTAATGCCGAGAACTCGGCAAAACATTTCCACGCTGCTGTTTCGCAAGACTCTCCCGATGTACGGAACGCGGATGAGGAAGCGGTCGAACATCAGTCTACCCCTTGTCGTGAGAATGTACGCATAGAAGCTCACCATGGAGATGACGATTGTGGCAACAATCAGTGCAAGGTGATCCTTGACCCACGCGCTGATCTCGAGTGTCGTCGCAGTGAGCGGCGGCAGCGAGGACGTCATTGGAGCCATCAGGGCCGCCATCTGCGGGAGCAGGTAGACAACGTAGAAGAGAATAGCTCCGATGAGTGCAACGGATGTTACACCTGGAAGGATAAGTGAACTAATCAGTCCCTTCTTAAAATCGGCCTGTCGTTCAACGAAGTGCGCCACGCTCCGAAAGATCGCTTTCATATCACCGCTCTTCGACGCAATACCAAGCATCACCGCTGTGTCCCGCCCCAACACTTTTCCCTGTCTCTCAAACGCGTCGCGCGAATCGACACCGTTCTTCAAATCGTTAATAATGTCCCTTACTGCTCGCCGGAGATTCTTGTCCCGAAGATTGTTGGACATGATTCGAAGAACTTCGCTGTAAGGGAGTTCCTGCTCGAGAAGCGTTGCACTTACACTGATGAACGATACCAGTTCGTTCGTCGACGCTTGAAAACGAATATCATAGTGCCTCCTGACAGAGCGAACTTCGAAGCCGAGGCGATTGAGTGCTGAGACGACTTCCTGACGAGAGTAGGCGCCCTGAACGCCCTCGACGACCTTGTTTCCTCGGCGAACGCGATAGGCGAAATTCTTTTTTTTGCGGATCGATACGAGGGTCCATCGCTGTGTGCTGGCGATGGATCTTGCCTTTTTTCTCGCTGCAAGGTAAGACGTGGCTGTAATATAGCCCTGCACGAGCTTGCCCTTCGGATCCTTACCTTGAATGCGATATTCAGTCCCCGACTGCGGAGGCATTAGTTTCCCGTTTCACATCAATAATGGTTCCTAGAATCATCCTTTCGACTTCGGATTCAACTGGTTCTTCAACTGACACCTAGGAAGAGCGACTTTCGCTTAACTGATGGTACAATAACGAGCTCCGCAAAATTGTGCCTTCTGTCACAAGGGGGTCTCAATATAGCCGATTTCGACATCTGAAAGATCGGATCCCGTCGAACGCAAGGATCCTCCTCCAAGACATTCTCAGGGAAACAGCATCCTTCCTGAAGATGCTCTGGTAGCGTGACGCAGTTGCCGGTGATCTTGCGTCGTTCCCGTCTCCAGCTATTAAATGGGTCGCCTACGCTATGAGTTCCTTTCCTGTATTGCTCTCCCCGGTGATTCGATAGTACCTCCCATCTTGGACACGTGAGGGATGAGTCGATGAACATCGACCATCTCTCTGGCCTGACCGACAAATTCTGCGGCGTGCAGTTATTCTATGAGCTGATGCTCAAGAGCACGCTGAAAGACAATCGCCATTGTATCAAATTGGAACCGCCTGACGATGTAATCGTACGCTCCCCCGCGAATCGCCCTGATAGCTATTTCGGTACTGCCGCAGGCAGTTATCGTGATGGCCTCAGGGATGGTGGACAATGCTTCCCAGCTTCGAGCACACTAAACCCGTCTCCCTCACTCAGTCTTATGTCCGCGAGAACTACAGGATAATAGTAGTTTTTCGCGTGGAGCCCAAGTCTACTCGCTGCGTTCTCCGTCTCGCTGACCGTGGAGGCCCTTTTTCAATGGCCCCCGTTTAATCACAAGCCGCGTGGTTTGTTCGTCATCAAGGACGAGAATATCCTCCATGGCTCGTCTGCACTAAGACACCAGGTGATCACGAAAC
>JAZGDE010000075.1:0-16370 GCA_036477295.1 Bacteroidota bacterium
TTCTTGCTCTGCTGACGTTCGGATTCTTCGATGTCCAGGTATCCCAGATGACGCTCCTCAACCAATCGCTCTTGTATTACAGCTACGGGTTGAGAGAATTTGTGCTCATGATGGGAATCTTTGGAACCCTCTACATCGGGATGACATTCGTCAGTACGTTATTTACTCTTCCGACTGCAGAAGCGTTCGACCGGAAGATGACGGAATTCGCCTCGCTCCACAACCTGAGCCGACTCGTCAAGCAAGTCTTTGACTTCGACGAACTCGTCGGAACCGTGACGAGAATGACACTTGAGGTCTTGGAGGCGAAGAGCGCGTGGCTCGAGCTAATGGAGAAGCCAAAGTCGACCTTACCAACTCCACAGGATCGCGGCGACCGACCTCGGGTCGTGAAAATCGCTGCTAAGCAGAACATCTCCCAGGAGCAGATCACAGCGTTGAATTCCGTTGGGAGTCCGACGCTACGGGATTTGATGCTTGACCAGCAAAGGATTCTCGTGATCGATGACGTGGCAAAGGATCGAAGGCTCAAGCAGCTCAAAGCATTGAAAACACCGATTCGGTCACTGCTCATCGTTCCCCTGGTATCCCACACTGAAATCATCGGCGTCCTCTACGTTACGAAGGATATCGTGCACGGCTTCGATAAAGATGATATAAACGTGGTCTCCGCCTTCGCAGATCAAGCAACGATCGCCATCGAGAACTCCCGACTGATCAAGGAATCGCTTGAGAGAGAACGCCTGTACCAGGAAATGATCGTGGCACAGGAGATGCAGAAAAGACTTCTCCCGCAGACCTTGCCAGTCATCGAGGGAGTCGACCTGACCGCGATCTCTACACCGGCGTTTGAAGTCGGGGGAGACTACTATGACTTCGTCCAACTGGACCATAGCCGACTCGGAATCGTCGTGGGGGACGTCTCGGGTAAGGGCGTCTCAGCCGCTTTCTACATGGCTCAACTGAAGGGGATATTCCAATCCCTCAGCAAGACTTGCGGCTCTCCGAAAGAGTTCTTAGTTAACGCGAATTATGCACTCCGGGAGAGTATCGACCGTAAGTCTTTTGTCAGCCTGGTGTACTCGATTCTGGATACGGAGACCGGTGAACTGATTCTTTCCCGTGCGGGCCATTGTCCGGTGCTGTATCTTTCGGGAGAAACAGTCGAGTACGTGAAGCCTGTCGGGCTTGGGTTGGGATTGAGTGATGGTCTGATCTTCGAGGAGGTGACCGAGGAGGTGCGAATCCTTTTAAGAAGCAACGATGTCTGTGTATTCTATACGGACGGCATCACAGAGGCACGGAATAAGGCTGGAGAAGAATTTGGTTACGACCGACTTCTCCGGGTTGTTCGGGAAGCGCGTGAAAAATCAGCGGTGGACATAAAGGACTGCGTACTCGGCGAAATCTATAGCTTTCTGGGTAATGACGTCGTCGAAGACGATGTCACGCTAGTCATTCTGAAGTGGTTGAAGTGAACACGATGTTGATCAAGAGTATCAAATTCATTCGGTCGGTCTCAATTGAACACGAAGAGCCTGCTACACATCTGCAGAAGGGAATACGCTTATGAGCGATTTTAGAATCAACCATCGGGACCTTGGGCGTGTAAACGTCTTGGAGCTGAAAGGCTACTTGGACGCACACACAGCTCCGGAATTGGAGCAAGCGCTGCAGAAGCTTGTCAACGACAAAAAGTATAACATCATCGTAAACCTCAAGGACCTTTCGTACATTAGCAGTGCAGGACTCGGTGTCTTTATGGCGTTCATCGAGGATGTAAGAAGGAACAAAGGGGACATCAAGTTGTCGAACATGTCCTCGAAGGTGTACAACGTGTTCGACTTGCTTGGGTTCCCCATTCTCTATGAGATTTTCAAGGATGAGCAGGAAGCACTCGAAAAGTATAATGCAGGTTCGAAACCGCGACGCTTGGAAGGCTGATTCGCGGTGAAGATCAATCGCGACGTGCCACGAATGCAGAATCATAGCTCGAACAAACTAGAGTTGAAGATCGAAAGCCGGACAGACCGGCTGATCTTCGTGCGAAATTTCGTCTCTGGCGCAGCCCGGAAGTTTGGATTCAGCGATGAGGAGGTCAGTAACATTGCCCTCGCAGTGGATGAAGCGTGCACGAACGTCATCAAGCATGCGTACAGATTTGCCACCGACCAAGAGATCAACATCACGATCCTGATGAGGGACGGAAAATTCGAGGTCGTGATTACAGACAAGGGTCGCCATTTCAACCCTGAACGCGTGAAGATTGCAAACATGAAGGAATACCTGAAGCAGTACAATCGGCGTGGATTCGGAATGTACCTAATGAAGTCGCTCGTGGACAAGGTTGAATATACGATCAAACCGGGAAGGAAGAACGTAGTCCGACTCATCAAATTCCTCCGTCAGGGAAATTAGGCAGGTGATCCTGCGCCTGTGCGTTTATGAGACATGTCTCCTCGAAGGCTCCTATAAGTCACCGCGAAGAGCACGAAATGCGCTTCGAATTAACTGCCCTTTTTGAATTTAGCAGGGTGATTAACTCCTCGCTGGACCTTGACTTCATCCTCGGTCACGTGCTCTTGACAGTCATGGGAAAAGTTATGTGTACGCGAGGGATTGTCGCTCTGCGTCAGGAAGATGACAAGTACCGTGTTCAGACGGTCAAAGGCTTGCCGGCGGAGTCGGTGGGTAGAGAGATCCGTGTCCAGAGAGTCCCGAGACGATTTCTCTACCTGCAGAATGTGAGTCGGTCGACTCATCCGTGGGCATCGTTTTTTCTCAAGTTTGGAATTAAGGTCCTCATTCCGTTGAGCGCACGGGATCGATGCATGGGTTTTGTCGGGTTCGGCGAACGAATCTCAAAGCGGAAGTTTACGAAGAAGGAAATAGCGTTCCTGGAGTCTGTTGTGAATATTTCCGCGACTGCAGTCGAGAAGGGACTCTTCATCGAGGAGCTTCGGCAGGTTAATCGGATCCTGGACCGGAGAATCCAGGAATTGAACACCCTCTTTGAACTGAGTAAGGAATTCAACGCCGTCATGGATGAGCAGAGCATCACCCGACTCTTGACTTTTGCCCTACTTGGTCAAGTCGGCGTGAGTCGATATTTCGTCGGTCTGAAGGGTGAAGATGGGCTCCGTATCGTCGGATCGCGACTTCCGCTTGAAGTACAGCAGCAAATTCCAGGAGAGAAGATTTTGTCCTTCCCCGGTCCCTTACTCCTCGCGGACCTTTCGAAGAGAGACGCGGCTTTGAGAGGCCAGCTAGAACAAATGGGCATACAGGCCGTCGTGCCGATGCAGGTTCAGAACGAATCGAAGGGCGTTATTGGTCTCGGTGGTAAGGTGAGCGGTGAGGAGTACACGAAGGCGGATTTAGAGTTTCTGTACTCGCTCGGGAACCTCGCAATCATATCTCTCGAGAATGCTCGGTTGTTCCAGGAAGCTTTGGAAAAGCAACGGCTTGAGGAGGAACTTCTCATTGCTCGGGAGATTCAGAAAAATCTCTTGCCCGCGACGCTGCCGGAGATCGACGGATTCGAAATCACTGCGATGAATATTTCTTCGAAGCAAGTCGGTGGCGATTACTATGATGTCATACCGCTCGACAATTCCAAAGTTGTCCTTGCAATCGCGGACGTTTCGGGGAAAGGTACACCTGCATCGCTCTTGATGGCCAACCTTCAGGCCTCGATTCGTGCCCTTGTTCCACTCGGTCTCTCGCTGTCGGAGCTCACGAAGCGTGTGAATGACCTGATCTTCGACAGTACTGGACCAGATAAATTCATCACGATGTTCTGGGGTCTTCTGGACTCCGAGGCTCGCACGCTGCGCTACGTTAATGCAGGACATAATCCGCCGTATCTCCTCCGGTCTGGTGGTTCCTTGGAAAAACTCGACATCGGCGGGATGATCCTCGGGGTGATGAAAGCGCTCGTTCCCTACGAGGAGGGGTATGTAAAGTTCCAGTCGGGAGACGCAGTGGTGATGTACACCGACGGAATCACAGAAGCCATGAACGTTGAAGGAAAAGAATTTTCCGAGAAACGTCTCGAGCGATTGTTGCACGAGCACCGGGCAGACCGGCCGACGGTCTTGATGGAGAAAATCCAGGAAGAGATTCGAGAGTTTACCAGGGGTACGTCACAGTCGGACGACATCACCATGGTGATCCTGAAGGCATTGCGGTGAAATCCCCTGTCTATTCCAAAGGGATATCCCCTCCTTGTTCTCCTTTCTCCCCAGAATGTATTAGATTCTGCTCGATGAAGAGCTGAATGGAGTTTTGTTGACAATCGCCGCGAAATTCCTTAAATTCTGTTATTGATCGCTTGAACCCACTGGTCCATGGGCCTCACCGTGCGTAAGACCACAGAAAAAGCAGTCCGAGTGTCGTTCAGGTCGTTGAAGAATTACTTCAACGCCTTTTGCCACGACCTTCGGAGAAAACGCCCGGAGACAAGAGGTACCTACGAGCGGGCGCTTCGAGCGTTTCTTCGGTGGTTCGCCATTGACAAGAAATTCGGATTCCTGGTGGAAGATGTTGAACGGTATAAGAAGTACCTGACCAAAGACAAAAAGCTTTCCCAAGCCTCCGTCTCGACGTATTTGACTGCGCTCCGTCGGTTTTGCCAGTATCTTGTCGACATCAGGTTACTGGAAAAGAACCCGGCAAGAGAGGTCGGGGGGAATCGTCGCCCATCTTCACATTCCCGAGAAGCCCTGACATACCGCGATGTTGATGCTCTCCTCGTCGCAATCGACCGGTCCTCGGAAATTGGTCTCCGGGACTACACGATCATCAGAATGATGCTGGGATGTGGTCTGTCCGAGATCGAGGTGATCCGGGCGGACGTCGGTGATATAAAAGACGTTGACGGTAAGAGCGTCATCGTTGTCCAGGGGAAGGGGCGGGACGTTAAAGATGGACAGGTGGTGATTCCTGAAGAGGTGAAATCGGCGATCGACGAATACCTAGCGTTGCGAGCCTCGGAGGGCAGTTCTCAGCCCGATGGCCATCAACCGCTCCTTCTGAGTGCGGGGAATAGGAGACGGGGAAAACGGATGTCCACCCGCGGTATCCGGGAACGCGTCAACTACTATCTAGACGTCGCGAGAATCAAACGCGGTCGGGTGCGCAGACTGACGCCTTACTCGCTCCGCCATACGGCAGCGCTCATGATGGTCGAAAGTGGCGCGACTGTCGAAGAGCTGAAAGAACGGATGCGTCTCGGAAGCATCGCGACAGCGATGATCTATTTTCAGCAGCGCAGAAAACTTGGGCGACAACAGAAGGTGGCTTGAAGAGAAAAAACGAGAGTAAACTTTCGACAGCTCATCAATGCGATATCCATTCAAAGAAATCGAGCAAAAGTGGCAAAGATACTGGGACGAGAACAGGACGAACGAACCTGACCTCAAGAAGGCCACAAAACCCTTCTACAATCTGATGATGTTCCCGTATCCCTCGGCAGAAGGACTCCACGTGGGAAACGTGTTTGCCTTCACGGGATCGGATATCTTCGGGCGAACAAAGCGACTCCAAGGTTATGACGTCTTCGAACCGATCGGGTTTGACGCGTTTGGAATCCACAGCGAAAATTATGCCATAAAAATTCGCCAGCATCCGAACCAACTCATACCGCAAAATGTTCGGAACTTTACTCGCCAGTTGAAGGAAATCGGGTTGATGCTCGACTGGAGCCACACCGTTTACACGACAGACCCGGACTATTATCGGTGGACACAGTGGATCTTCCTCCAGATGTACAAGGCAGGTTTAGCCTATCGAAAGATGGGACCTGTCAACTGGTGTCCGGAGTGCAAGACCGTCCTCGCCGACGAACAGGTCATCAATGGCGAGTGCGAACGTCACCCAGGTGTCCGCGTAATCAAGAAAGAACTGGAACAGTGGTTTTTTAAAATAACGAATTATGCCGAACGACTGCACAACAACCTGAGCTGGATTGACTGGTCGGAAACTACAAAACACGCACAAGAGGTCTGGATCGGCCGCTCGGAAGGTGCGGAAGTGGATTTCCCCGTGGTTGGCCAGGAGGCAAAAGTCCGAACCTTTACGACGCGGATGGATACGCTCTTTGGTGCTACTTACATGGTGCTTTCCCCCGAACATCTGCTGATTGAGAAACTGACGACCGATGAACAGCGTCAGGCTGTTGGCGAGTATGTGCGGGATGCAAAGCAGAAGGATCGTCTGGAACGAATAGCGGGTGGACGCGATAAAAGTGGTGTCTTTCTTGGAGCATCTGCCCTCAATCCCGCCACGGAAGAGACCATTCCAATTTGGGTCGCTGATTATGTACTGATGGATTACGGCACGGGAGCCATCATGGCTGTCCCTGCGAACGACGAGCGGGATTATGAATTCGCACAGAAGTGGGGACTTCCCATCAAGGAGATCCACGAGCCGCTTCCGGAGGAGCGAGTAACAGGAATCAAGATATTCGGTCGAGAAGGGATTTTGATTAATTCGGGACGATTTAATGGAATGGAGTCCGAGAAGGCTCGTGACTCCATAAGGGACTGGTTGGGGGAGAAAGCGGGAGCTGCGAAGACAGTCAATTATCGACTTCGTGACTGGTGCATCTCGCGCCAGCGCTATTGGGGTCCGCCCATCCCGATGCTGTACTGCGATACGTGCGGGATCGTTCCGGTACCCGAGAAGGATCTGCCAGTCCTGCTTCCGGAGATCGACAATTTCTTGCCCGACGATAGTGGAAAGTCCCCGCTTGCTCGGATCGACTCGTGGGTGTACACGACCTGTGCGAAGTGTGGCGGAAGGGCGCGTCGCGAGACAGACGTTAATGATAACTTTCTCGATTCTGCATGGTATTTCCTTCGCTATCCCTCTACCGATCACTCCGACCGAGCCATGGATCCGGAGATGACAAAGAAATGGCTCCCCGTCGATAGGTACATCGGCGGAAACGAGCACGCCGTCTTGCACTTGATGTACACACGCTTTCTCTGCATGGCGCTGCATGACATGGGTCATCTCCATTTCGAAGAACCGTTCAAGAAGTTTCGTGCGCACGGGCTGATCATTAGAGACGGCGCGAAGATGAGCAAGTCCAAGGGGAATATCGTTAATCCCGACGAAGACATCGAGCGATTCGGAGCGGATACCTTCCGGATGTACTTGATGTTTCTTGGACCGTATCAGGAAGGGGGGGATTTCCGCGAGAGCGGAATCATCGGTCTCTTTCGGTTTCTCGAACGGGTGTACAATCTCATGGAGCAGCAGCTGGAATCCGGCTCCGCCAAGGACGAGCAGCTCAACAGCCTTCAGCACGAGACGGTGAAGCGGGTCACCCAAGACATCGAGGCGCTCAAGTATAACACAGCGATAGCGCGATTGATGGAATACGTGAATGTTCTGAAGAGAGACAAAACTCTGTACAGGGGACAGGTGGAAACCCTCGTCCTGTTGCTCGCTCCGTTTGCTCCGCATCTCGCCGAGGAGATGTGGGAAGGATTGGGTCATCGAGAGAGTATTTTCCGGGCCTCATGGCCTTCGTACGAGGAGAGCAAAATCAAGCGCGCGGAAGTCACCGTAGTGTTACAAATCAACGGGAAAATTCGGGATCGGATCAACGTGCCGGTCAACTTGAGCGAAGAAGAATTGGAGCAGCGTGCCTACTCGAATGAAAAAATTAAGCAGCACCTCGATGGGAAGAAGATCAAGAAGACGGTTGTGGTAAAGAACAAGTTGGTTAACCTGGTCACTTGACATGATACAGATTTATCGTCGGATCCTCCGTTTTGTTCGGCCGTACTGGAGACATCTGATCATATCAGTCGTCTGCACCGTTTTCTTCTCTTTGTTCAGCGGCCTTTCGATTTACCTCATCATCCCATTGCTGGATACCTTGTTCAACCAGACCGCATCAGCGGAGCTCGTCGAAGCTGCGCCGGGTCCCCAACTTCCGGGGTGGTTTGAGAGCTTGAAGGAATCTGTCTCTGATTCTTTCAATTCGTTTGTCTTTGGTGGAGACCAGCTGGATGCGCTCCTCAGAATCTGCCTGATCGTGTTAACGGCTTTCTTCTTAAAGAATCTTTTCGGCTTCATCCAGGCGTATGCGCTCGCTTTCGTCGAACAGGGTGTCATCAGGGATATCCGGAACGCACTCTTCCGGCATATTCACGACCTTTCGCTCGGTTTTTTCACGCATGAGCGGGCGGGCAACCTCATCTCTCGGGTGACGAACGACGTCAACGTCATTCAGTACAGCATCTCTGCGAGTTTTCTCAATTTGCTTCGTGAGCCTTTGCTCGTCCTGGTGTTTCTGGGGATCGCGCTATCCATTAGCTGGCAACTGACGCTTATTTCGATCCTTATTCTTCCGCTCGCACTGCAGGTGACGAGCCGCATCGGCATCCGGATTCACAAGGAAAGCAGCAACATTCAGTCGAAGATGGCGGACATCACCTCAGTCCTCCAGGAAACGATCACCGGCGTGAAGGTCGTGAAGGCATTCGGAATGGAGAAATTCGAGAACCGGAAGTTTACGAATGAGACGAAGAAATACTTCAATCACGTCCTGAAGATCACGCGCATCCGCAACTTGGGTCCTCCGGTCACAGAGTCCCTAGGGGTGCTCGCTGCTGTTGTGATCATCTGGTATGGCGGTCAGCAAGTGCTCATCGACCAAACCTTGAAGGCTTCTGAGTTTCTCGCTTTCCTCTTTGCGATTCTCCAGACGATGCATCCGCTCAAAGAGCTCAGCAGCGTGAGCAACCGGCTGCAGGAATCGGCCGCCGCGGGAAAACGCGTTTTTGAAATTTTGGACACAAAGCCGAACATCAGAGAGAAACCGGGAGCCGTCGAGTTAAAGGACGTGCGAGAGAAAATCGAGTTCCGGAATGTGACCTTTGCATATGAAGAGACGCCAGGTGCGGCGCGGTCGGACGGGCGAGCGGTCCTCAAGAACATATCATTCATAGTGAAAAATGGGGAAGTGCTCGCGGTAGTCGGTCCCAGCGGCGGCGGAAAAACAACATTGGTTGACCTCCTCGCACGGTTCTACGATCCTGTTCAAGGTGAAATCCTTATCGATGGCGTCGATAGTCGGAACTTCACGATCAAATCGTTGCGCGCAAAGATCGGTATCGTCACTCAAGAGACGATTTTGTTCAACGACACGGTTCGAAAGAACATTGCGTATGGACTCGATGATTGCCCGTTCGAGAAGATCGTGAAGGCGGCAAAGGCAGCCAATGCACATGATTTCATCCTCGAGCTCCCCAATGGGTACGATACAGGAATTGGAGAACGCGGGATCATGCTTTCGGGCGGACAACGCCAGCGGGTTGCCATTGCTCGAGCCATCTTGAAAAACCCCCCGATCATGATTTTCGATGAGGCGACGTCAGCTCTGGACTCCGAATCTGAGGTTCTTGTTCAAGAAGCGATCGAGCATCTGATGGAACGTCGCACGTGCTTCGTGATTGCACACCGACTATCGACGATCCGCAACGCGGACCGTATCGTCGTGCTTGACAGGGGGGAAATCGTGCAGGCCGGTAAACATCAGGAGCTCCTGAGAAATAAGGCGGGGATGTACCATAAGCTGTACGAACTGCAATTTAATGTTTGATTCCCCCTGTTCATGGAACCCGGAATCGCCGTGTTCGGTCGGAAAAGATTGCATGATGTCGACATTGCAATCTTTTTCTTTTTGGTGGTGCAGGTCGCGTCCGTGATGGTCTGTGTCGCGGTCTCCTCCATCGCTCTTGCGTTGGCTGCGACCGCATGGCTGGCCAGGATGGGGATGCGACCATCCTTTGCTTGTCACTCTTGGCGGTGAGAACTCTCTCTTAACAAGATCCTGGTGGCAGAGTTTCACATCGGCCGACAGACCAAAGCCGAATGGCTCCAGGGTTTCGTCAGCCTCGGGGCCTTCATTGTCTTCGTCGGTTTCTTGATCGCGGGCCTGTTCGAATGGAATTTCGGAGACCATGAGATCCTGACGCTCGTGTGAGCGAGCGTCGGACTCAGCCTGGCGTCCAGGTAGATGGGCATTCGGTGAGATCAGTCGTGTCCAAACTTTCCGTCATTGTTATAACACACAATGAAGAACGCAACATCGGAGCCTGTCTCGCGAGTGTCCGATGGGCGGACGAGATCGTGGTGGTAGATTCGCAGAGCACGGACCGGACAGTGGAACTCGCGAGGCAGTACACTTCGCGCGTTCATGTGAATCCTTGGATGGGTTTTGCCGAAGCGAAAAATTACGCCTTGGCCCAGACCTCTGCAGACTGGGTTCTGTGGCTGGATGCGGATGAGCGAGTCACACCGGAGCTGGCGAGAGAAATCCAGCAGGTAGTCCGTCAGAACAGGTCCGAACTGGTCGGATACAGCTTCCCCCGCCGGGCTTACTTTCTCGGGAAATGGATCAGGCACTGCGGGTGGTATCCGGGACGGGTCGTCCGACTGTTTCGACGAGGGGCGGGATCGTTCAGCGATTCACTGGTTCATGAGCATTTGGTTCTCGACGGTTCGATCGGCAGGCTCGGTCATGACCTTCTGCACTACACAGACGAGAACCTCGAACAATACTTCAACAAGTTCAACCGCTACACATCCCTTGCGGTAGAGGAATTGGTGGCGAACCATCGCTCGTTTCGATTGCTCGACCTCCTCGCCCGGCCTCCGGTGTTCTTCTTCAAGATGTACATCCTTCGTCTCGGGTTTCTCGACGGCATCCCGGGATTGATTCTCTGTGCGCTGTCATCGTGTTATGTATTCACGAAGTATGCAAAGCTGTGGGAGCGAAGTCGTTCGCTTGACCCGGACGATTGAGATCTTGCTCTGGAACCTCAGCGGTGTGCGGAAAAATCTTGGGAGGAGGGACTATGGAACAGCAAAAAGCTCAATTGCTATTCACTCAGCTTGTTGGTATGTTTCATGCGGCTGGGATGCAGCAGATGGGAAAGCTCAAGAACCCACTGACCGGGAACATCGAGCGCGACCTCTCGCAAGCTCAAGTCTCGATCGATATGCTTGATGTGGTAAAAGAAAAGACAAAAGGGAATCTTCACCCGGAGGAGGAACGATTCCTGGACAGTATACTCTCGGAGCTGAAACTCAATTTTGTCGACGAGTTGAACAAGAACCAGGCTGCGAAGACCCAGGATCAAGTGAAGTCCCCTCCAGAAGGCCAGTGACATGAAGTTCGGCATCATGGGAAATATGGAAAAACCTCAGCTCGTATCCGTGACCACTGAGCTGTTGAGAAGCCTCAAGAAGAAAAAGGTCGAATATTACGTGGCCGATGACCTTGCAGATCGGGTCAACCGGGAAGCTCGCGACACTTTGGTCGATGACGAACACCGACGCTCTTTGAAGCTGTTGCCGGAGTATAGTGATCTGTTGATCGCCTTCGGTGGCGACGGGACGATGCTTGCCGTCGCACGTCTCGTCGGAGGGAAGGGCACACCTATTCTCGGTGTGAACCTTGGGAAGCTGGGATTCCTTGCTGAGATTTCAGTCGAAGACCTCCACAAATCGATCGACGAGATCCTTCAGAATCACTACATCATCGAAGACCGCATGGTGCTCGAAGCAACGGTGGCAGGAACCTCTACCCGATTCTGTGGCCTGAACGACATCGTCATCGATAAGAGCGGTTTAGCTCGCGTCATCAATCTCAAGACGTTTGTCGACGAGGACTACCTAGTTACCTACGCAGCCGATGGTATCATTATCGCGACTCCGACAGGTTCAACGGCCTACTCGTTGGCGAGCGGCGGACCGATCGTCGTACCTGCGAGTCGAGTGATTACACTCACGCCGATCTCCCCGCACACGCTGACCGCGCGGCCCGTCATTCTTCCGGATACGAGTACCATCACGGTGGAGGTCGACGGCAAAGCAAATGCAGTTCATGTTACGGCGGACGGACAGTTCGAACAAGTACTCACTCCACCTGTCACGTTCAAGATTCGCAGGGGGGACTACACAGTTCGACTCGTGAAGCGAATGGATCAGAGCTACTACGATGTCCTGCGGACAAAGCTCATGTGGGGGAGGGACGTTCGGCTGTCAGGAAGTCAGGACCGGTGAATCCGTTCGTTGAGGTTCAGCCCCTCGATGTTAATATTCCTCGCAATGCTTGATTCGTCTGTCAACCAACCTATCGACTGGCGCATCACCTGGGGGGCGCGGAGCGCACCGTCAGGTGCATGTGCTGGTTAGACGGATTCGCCCCAGTCAATGGTGTCCTTGCTCAATCGTGAAACGCATGATCGGTCGCGTGTTTGAACGCCGCAGGACTTCCCGAAACCCCGCCTTCCTGAATGCCGATGGGGTTCCGGTCCAGACGAACGGATCCGGAGTGTGCTCCATGGTCGGCTCGGTGGGGTAACCCTCGACAATCGTTGCGCCGCGCTTGGCGGCAAACTCCACGGCCGCCTTCAGCATGGAGACAGAGACCCCTTTCCGCCGGTAGGGCTTCAGGACGAACAAGCACGAAATCGACCAGACCGGCTCCTCATCTAGAGGTCGGAGCACCCTGGAACGCTCCAAGAAGGAATACGTTTCGCGTGGCGCCACCGCGCACCAGGCGATCGGCTGCTTGCCTAGGTAGCCCAGCAGCCCCGGTCTATCTCCCGCCGTCACGATCTTCTTCAAAGCGCGCTTGTTCCGAGCACCTTGGCCGGCAACCCAGTCCTTGTTTCGCAACCGCCATGCCATGCACCAGCACCCTCCACAGGCGCCGCGCTCTCCGAAGAGCGTTTCTATGTCCGACCACCGCGAATCCGTTGCCGGGTGAAACTTCAAGCTGGATAGGGTCGTTGCTCTCTTGACCATGTTGCTCATACGAGTGTATTAATCCGTCTAACGAAGTATATCCAGCGATTAGTTATTCTTTGCCCCCTCGAGGATCCACTGACGAATAACGCTGATTTGATTTTCGGGCAACGGTGCGCGATTGAATGGCATCTGCGGTTGAATCCTTCCTTCAATGCGTTGCACCAGCAAGCTCGCGTCGGGATCGCCCGATACGATGATACCGGGTCTCGCCGTGGTCTCAACATAAGATTCCAGGCTCAGGTCACTCTGTCTTGTCGTGCTATTATGACACCCCGATATCGCGCAGCTCGCGTTGAAGATCGGCTGAATGTGCTGCCCGTAGCTAATGTTGGATTCCGGGAAGAGAATTTCGCCGGAATCCGGTCCAGGGCCGGACGTCTCAGCTTCGCAGCCCATGAGCAGGACCGCAGCAGCCAGAACACAACCAGCGGCTGCGGAAATGATTCTCGGGCGCTGGGCGGACGGAAGTGGTCTTCTCATACGGGCTCCTTTGTTCTTGAAAAACTGGAGTGTCTTACCGAGTGCTTATCCGTCACCAATCTCATCCCTTTCCGCGAAGCGAATCGTGATCAGCGGCGTGAAAATTGCTGGGGCAATTGCATATGGGACAGTCGCGAAGAACAACACCACGTACAATAACAATAGGAGGGACACGCCCGTTCCTTCGCCCGCTGTGAGTGCTGCGATAATTACAAGGAAGAAAAGCATCAAAACGATCGCGATGATCGGGAGAAGATACACTACATACAGGACCACATATTTGAAGCCAATCACGAACAGAGCTCCGGAGTCGGACCAGTCAGGAAGAGGGTTGCGATCCTTGCGCATCACACGCTGAGAGATGCGAACAGAGTAGCCAAGCAGGAATAACAATCCGCTCAGAACGGAAGAGAGCAGCACCATCAGAGCGCCGATGAGGAATTTGCTGATCCAATCCGGGTCACGGAAGGGGAAGGCGAACGCATCACCGATCTGCTTCATACGGGGTCTCTACGTTGGGTAATGCTCTCGGAGAATTTTCTTCAAGAAACGCGGAAAGGAACGCGTTTGTCCCATTTCAATTATACGGAAATAGGGTTGTACTTTCAAGGCGAATTTTCTGTCGAACCGAGCAGTTTTGAAAAGCATGCTGACAGAGACAGAGTGACCGGAGGATCATTGCGAAAAAGATCTTGCAATTTATCGGATAATCTCCTAAATTCTTGCACTTTGTTCCATGGAGGGAGAGAAAAAATGGCGCAAGCTGTCTCGGACTATTCGGAAGGTGCGTCGAAAGGAAAGGTCTTCATCGTGGACGACGACACGAGCTTGGTACAGCTCCTCAAAATCGCTTTGGAGTCCCGCGGGTACAAGGTAGAAGCCAGTGCGTCCGTAGATGAACTAAGACCGAATGTCCTGCGGTTTCGTCCGGATGTTCTCCTGCTTGACGTGTATCTTGGGTCGGGGAAAAATGGACTGGAATTGCTTGAGGAAATCAAGAAGGAGAATAGCACAAAGCACGTTCCGGTGATCGTCATGACGGGATTTCCGTCGAGCGCCACGGCTGTGCAGGCGATCAAGGCCCAGGCGGAGGATTACTTTGAGAAGCCTCTGGATTTCGACCGACTACTCAGGACGATCGAGGAAATAACAGCGCGCAACAAGTAGATGGGCCAGCCTTCCGAGGCCCTCGGGATTCCAGCGGCGTTTTCGTATCTCGGTGAAAGGGACTTAAAAGGGACAGGGATAGACCTTACCTGCGACGCATTTTCGTAGCGGCAAAACCGGCAAGTCGTTTCTTTGAGAACGAAGTTGCTCGGTCTGCTGACGGTGCGCCTGGGACCAATCAAGCCAAGTTTTCCATGTGTGTAACGGTGAGACTTTTGGGGCTGTAGCTCCCCGAAGGGGCCGCTTCGCGGCAGTCCCGATCCGACTGAATTTAATGAACGAAGTGACATTAAGTTCACGGTCGGATCGAGGATCCCGTCCCGGAAGCGTCGGGGCGGGACTGGCAGTGCATCCAGGTTATGCAGAAAAGTTTTGGGGCTGTAGCTCAGCTGGGAGAGCGCCTGAATGGCATTCAGGAGGTCGAGGGTTCGACCCCCTTCAGCTCCACATTCTGCTCTACCGAATTCACGAATCAATGCACCATCTTCGGTAAGGTTCATATCCTGCTACGTGGCGATCACAGTCTGGTAATTCTGAACCGATTTATTTCCATCCCTGTGCTCGCACTTCTTCCGGAAGGTCCCGCTGCGACGTACATCAGTCAAAAGCAGTCGACGATTCTGGCCAAGGAACAATTGTGAGCCCGAGACAGCAAGGTGATCGAAGAACGTTCCTGAAGGTTCTATCGGGAGCGGTTGCTTCACTGGCCCTAGCTGGCATTCCGAAGGGGACTACACGGGGCCGCGTTGGCAACGAGATACGGAGACGGCGACTCGGAAGTACCGGACTTGAGGTCTCCATTCTTGGCCTCGGAACGGCTACCATCGGATTGAGCGGGATGAGCCGCAGCGAAGCGGAACGTATCCTCAATCGAGCTCTCGACGCCGGAATCAATTACATTGACACAGCAAGCAGCTATGGGGATGCAGAGGAAAAAATCGGGCGGGTCATGAAGTCGCGCCGACAGGAGGTCGTTCTCGCGACGAAATCCCTCGAGCGTGAAAAATCTGCTGCCGCCAGAGAGATTCGACGAAGTCTTCGACGATTGCAGACGGAATATGTCGATCTGCTTCAGATTCACGCCGTTAATTACACCCGGACGCTCGATCGGGTTCTTCGCGAGGACGGTTCAGTCGCTGCCGCACTGGAAGCGAAGGAGCAAGGACTCGTACGACACATCGGCATAAGCGGCCACCGGCGTCCGGCCGTCATCGCTTCTGCACTTGAGCGATATCCGTTTGCGACGGCCCTGATCCCATTGAGCGCAGCTGATAAGAGCTTTCATGATTTCGAACAGGGGGTTTTTTCTATCGCTCGAAGTAAGAACGTGGGTGTTATCGGCATGAAAGTCCTGGTGGACGGTCGGATCACCGGTCACACGGAGGCGTGCCTTCGATACACGATGAGTCTGCCTATTAGCTGTGCCATCCTCGGGGTCGGATCGATGCAGGAGCTGGAGGAGGACCTCCGGATCGCTCAAGCCTTCCGCTGGATGTCCGACGAGGAAAATCTCCAGGTCATCGAGGCGTTGCAGCCGAGGGCTACTGCCGAAACGTTGTGGTGGAAGCGGTAATTGGGCGGTCGGGGCTACGGTCGATCTCCCGGCCTTTTTTTCCTCTATATTGAAGGCGATACCGTCTTGTTTTTCTGAATCGCGGACCTGTCAGTGAAATCCGAGAGAAAACACCTCATGATTCTCGGTGGAGGATTCGGAACCCTGCCGATGATCAAGATTTTTGAAAAAGCCTTTGCAGGGGATGAATCTCTGAAAATCAGCATCATAAGTCGTGAAAATTTTTTCCTCTTTACTCCCATGCTGTCGGAGGTCGCGTCCGGCTCCATCGAAACCCGACACATCGTTCATCCCATCCGACAACTTTGCCGGA
>JAZGDE010000076.1:0-13081 GCA_036477295.1 Bacteroidota bacterium
GCTCTACGAAGGGTTTTTATGCCACTGGGTTTAAACCTGGGCAGTTGCACGCAAGGGCAAGCTTTTAGGAACGTTATCAACTATTAAAGCCATCGCGATGACTTGCACCTATGAACCATTTTGCGTAGATTTATAAAGTTGCTAGGTAGTTGCTGAAGACCAGCAAGTGGACATCCTTTTGTAGCTTCGTCGTCAGTCGAGTCTACCATTGAGTGTCTTGGCATGAGCAGGATCGACTTGCAAGGTCGCACTCTTCGCCTCGATGGTCGAAGGTCAAGTTTTTCGGTACTAGCTGTTTACTGTGCTTCATACCTTCGCCGTTCCCCTGTTAATTGTAGAAGGTCGGTCGACCACTGTTGATACTGTGTAAGCTTCTTCACCAAAGCTCACTCTTCACCGGAGAATTATCTTCTGGTTTTCGACCTAGCGTATTCCTTCCCGACCTGGCACGTCTTGAGCTACTCGAGGCTGTCTTGATCTAGAAGGTTCGAGAGATCGTTCGTTTTCCGACGTCCCGGGAAGAGAACCGAAGTCTCTTCTCCCCGAAGCCGACAAGGTTTTTGTGACAATCTGAAACGAAAACAAGGTGAAAAAATTTCGAATGAGATGCCCCAAGAAGCATACGTACCCCATGCCGGTGAGCACATTGTTTTGGCAGTCACCGTTGATCATCGACTGATTTGAGGAGGTCTTGATGAATTCAAACATCCCTCAAGTCATAGGGAGATTTCGCGAGTCTCGCTTGACGAAGCTCGCAGCGTACTATGTTCTCATCGGTGTATCGCTCATTCTGACGATGCAGCTTTTTGTTGAGCTTCAGCAATCATTCGTCCTCGAAGAATTCACCAAGCTAACAGAGCTCATCGCTGACGAGCTAAACGTAACGGCCAAAGTCGATGACGTTTTGGTCGCAATCCTTTCTCTGGTCGCAGCGTTCCTGTTTATCGTCCCAGTCGCCTGGGTATATGTCATCACGAAGCAGGAGGAGGGTTACGACCAGTCAATTGTGCAGACAATTGTCGTACTCGCAATCATCGTTGCCGGAGCGATGATGATCATCCAAGACAGCCTTGCACGCGCCTTCGGGTTGGTCGCTGTTGTTGCGGCCGTCCGCTTTCGGACGACGATGAAGGACACAAAAGATGCAGTGTACATTTTTCTCGCCCTGGCTATCGGAATGGCTGCGGGGCTAGGCTTGAACCATGTCGCTCTGTTTATGTCGATCTTCGTCAACGGAATTTTCTTGATGCTCTGGAAATTCAGAGTGGGAAACATCATCGCGGATCAGGAGATGAGGACGATGCGTCTGCCGACGGCTACACGGGAGCTTCCTTCCGGAAGGGGGAAAAAAGATCGAACCATGCAGCCGTTTATGCAGGACTCCATCGCAGCGCAGACAGAGGAGCAACGTCAGAAAGTTGTTGAGCGACAAGAGCGTCTCTTACATCTTGTGAACGTCTTGAGTGAGCGCAACAAGGGAAAGAAGAAGGCGAATGCCGTTTTGGTCATCCAAGCTGCAAAGGCGGGAGAAGCCCAAAATCATGCGGAAGCCGCGCTCAATGAGCACGCCCGTGTCTGGGAGCTTGCTGGAATCTCCACCGTCAATTCTGGGCAATCAACACTCGAATATATACTACGCCTGAACAAGGGTACTCTCCCGAGCACATTCATGGAAGCGCTGGTACAGCGAGCGGGATCTAGCGTTCGGGGCGTCGAATTCCAGACGCTGAAGAGCGGAAAAAAGCAAAAGCACGCCGCTCCTGTCGAGGACAACGAGTAGAGCTGGAACCGCGAAGCTTTGTTGTGCTTACTCTTTCTATCCTACAAAAGGTTGCTGCATGGAGGAACCGACACAAGGTCAATTGGATACGGTAGGAGATGACCCTACACGCAAGGCCAACGTAGGAACCCAGGGCGGAGACTTCCAGACCCGGATCTTTTCCCTCGTTGTGCTCATCAGCTTGTCGTGGTCGGCAACACCGTACTCCGGCATCTCTCTTCCGGTCCTGAAGATTTTCTCGCTGGTCGTCGCCATCATCGGAGCGCAATTACTCATGATTGGACTGGTGTTCTCCGGCAAAACGCACTACGCGGGATTGGTGTTGCTGATCGTTCCGCTAATCATCTATTGGGTGGCAGGAACAGGGATAAGCTGGTTGGCGCCCACTATAGGAGCACTTTCTCTTCTTATGGTGATAGAAAACATTGTCACGCATCGATGCGGCCTCAACAGACTCTTAAACATAAATAGTTCAACAGAGTAATGCGAGCCGGCACTCAGCTGTATATGTATGGCCTCTCGCTCTCGTTTTGCTGTCTCGTCTTGAGACCTACGGTCGTGAACACCACCTCGGCGTTGTCGTGGTATGATTTGGAGGACAAGAAACCCTCAAGAGTTGACCTGGGTAGAAAGTTGCGAGAGATCTCCGGTCTTGCGATGACAGAAGACGGACGCTTGTTTGCGCACAATGATGAAAGAGGGGTGATCTATCAAGTTGACTACCTGACGGGGAAGGTCGTCAAGAGCTTTTCTCTTGGTCGGATCGGCATACGGGCAGACTTCGAGGGACTGGCCATCGTTGGTGACCGGTTCTTTTTGGTCAGCAGTTGGGGAAATCTGTACGAATTCTCTGAGGGAAAAGACGGAGGATACGTTGCGTATAAGATGCATCGAACAGCGCTGACGTTTGCACACGATGTTGAGGGGCTATGCTACGACCCGGATACTCACTCGCTCCTCCTCGCGTGCAAGGAGTACCCTGGCAAAGGATACGGGAAATCGAAAGCGGTGTACGCATTTTCCCTGGAAACAATGAAACTGGAGAAGAAGCCCCGGTTTCTCCTGCCCCTGCGGGAGCTGAGACGTAAATCGAGACACAAACTTTTCAACCCATCCGGCATCGAGCGCCACCCGAAGACTGGAACGTTTTTTATCCTCGCTGCTCAGGGAGAGTCGCTCGTCGAAGTTTCACCGACAGGTGAGCTTCTCGGTCAGGTAGCATTTCGTCGCGGTGTTCACAAGCAGGCAGAAGGGATCACCTTCGCTCCAGATTTTACGCTTCTCATCAGTGATGAAGGAGTAAGAAGACAGGCTAAGCTCACAAGATATCCAGTGAAGAAATAAATCAAACCACACTACTAAGGAGTTGCTCTGATGCAGCAATTAGAGAGTAGAACAAAGCTCGGGATCGATGACCAACCCGGCGCTGGCGGCAATCCCGCAACGGAACCGCAACTGACTGATAAAAAAGCGAAGGCGCTGAAGAAACGCGAAGCGCGTCAACAGCAAATCCTTGACGGACTCGCTCAGCTTCGAACCGCATCCAGGGAGGTGACGCAGTCCTATCTGTCAAACCTGGAGAGCTCGATTGACCAGGCTGCCTCTTCAATTCGCGACCAGGATCAAACAGCTGGAGAGAAGGGAGCTCTAAAGGGGCGAACCCTGAAGCAGATGTCAGCTGTTCTTGACCGGGTGTCGCTCAAGACCGACAAGGGTCGGCGGAAAGACCTGAAGCGAATTGAACAAACGGTTGCTAAGTTGCTGCGTCTCGTCCAACAGAACAAGGGCAAATGAGCCTGGTTTCGCGCCGGCGGTTTGAACCATGAATTGGCCAATCTGCGGGAGAAGTCTATCGAGGGAACTGCGCGTCATTCGATCCAACCACACCGTCGTTTTGTGTGGTCTTCTTCTCTACACGGTTCTGACAGGCGGATGCAGCATTCGATCGCCTTTCGTCAGCGACGAGCTGTTGTCACCGATCGTGGAGGCTGTGAACCACGACGAGGTTGTCCAGAGTATCTTCCTCATCGGCGATGCGGGCAAACCGTCAGCAAAGCGAAGAGAACCGACCCTAGCTGCACTCACACGGCAGGCTTCGCATCGTCCGGAAAAAAGTCTGATCCTCTTTCTCGGCGACAATATTTATAGTTATGGCATGCCAGAAGAGTCTGACGACGGCCGATTGGAGGCGGAACGAAAGATCAACGAACAAGTAAGGGTCGTAGAGGAGAGCGGGGCCAGAGCCATCTTCATGCCAGGCAATCATGATTGGCGCGGAGGATGGGAAGCTATTTTGCGTCAGGAAGAATTCCTTGTTTCCAAGGAGAACGCAAACGTGTTGTTTTTGCCTCACGGGGGGTGCCCTGGTCCAGAAGTGATAGATCTCAGCGATCGACTTCGTCTAGTGATCCTCGATACACAGTGGTGGCTGGAGGAAGGATCAAAGCCCGAACACCCGGACTCCGATTGTGGCCCAGACTCGAAGGAGGAAGTGATCGATTCGCTCGCGCAGGCGCTGCATGACGCGGGAGAGCGCTACGTTCTGGTAGTCGGGCATCATCCACTCGATACTCACGGTCGGCACGGGGGATTTTTCGATTGGAAAGATCACCTGTTTCCATTGCGCGTCGTCAAGTCATGGATGTGGATACCTCTTCCTGGACTCGGCTCCCTCTACCCGTTGGCGCGGAGTCTCGGTATTACGAATCAAGACCTTTCCAGTTCAGCTTACAGGGATATGAAGGCACGCATCGAAGGAGTTCTCTCTGAGCGTCCTCCGCTCGCCTACGTGGCGGGTCATGAGCATGTCCTTCAGGTGCTTCGAGGTTCTGGTCCTTATCTCCTCGTCATCAGTGGTAGCGGCACTTCCGATCACAGTCCGACATTGACGACCGGTTCAAATACTCTATTTGCGCACATGCATCCTGGATTTGTGCGCATTGATTTCTTGCGTGATGGTTCAGTTCGCCTCGGCGTCATTGTACCGATCGATGGCCACGGAGCGAGCAAGGAAGTTTTTTCGATGTGGCTTGTCGCCGTTGAGTAATTCATGGGGCAACTGATCTAATGAATAGAACACCAGGAGCTACCGATCGTGTTTTTCTGCGTCGTGAACAACTGACGGATGCTTTTGATATCAGTGTTGTGTGCAGTTTCATTCAGTCCACGTCGTTCTTCATTCTGATTTATCGCTCCAGAGTGCAACCTATGTCCTGCTAAATGGCACAAAACCTCTAGGCTCCGAGACTGTCAAAATAAAGCGGAGATACTACATCATGAAGCACGTTTCCAAAGTTGTTGCACTCGCGATTCTCTTTTCAATCAACGTGGTTGCGGTGCAGCAGAAGGATGTGAAGCCTCCGCTAGCGGCAAAGAACGAAAAGGTCCGGGTCATTGCCGGTGCTCGGTACAAGGCAGGGTGGCTACACCGTGTGTTTTTCGGGTCTCTCTGGCGGAATCTCTGGACGACACCGATGGAAGTTGAGGTGCTCGACCTCGACACTTTTGCTGGAGGCCTAACTGTGATCAGGCGTACAGGAGGTTTCCAAACTAAGGGACTCCGGCTAAGAGGAGAAGACGGCCGTCAGTACAAGATCCGATCGATCAATAAAGATCCGAAGTTGGCTATTCCTGCTGACTTGCGAGAGTCGATTGTGTACGACATTTCCCAAGACCTGATCAGTTCAGCGAATCCGCTCGCGGTGGTTGTCGTTGACCCTTTTCTTGAAGCGTTGGGCATCCTCCACGCAGAAACGCGCGTTATTATGATGCCGGACGATGAGCGTCTAGGAGAATTTCGTGAGGAGTTTGCTGGGA
The DNA here is from genome assembly GCA_036477295.1 of Bacteroidota bacterium. GTDB lineage: Bacteria > Bacteroidota > Ignavibacteria > UBA10030 > JAZGDE01 > JAZGDE01. Next base: position 5,597 of record JAZGDE010000076.1, read on the forward strand.
TGCTTGGAACGATCGAAGTGCATCCGACCGGTGGGGCAGAAGGTCAGCCCGGGTTTGCAGGTGCGGACAAGGTGATTAGTACGTACAAGTTGTTCGATCGCCTGGAGGCCGATCACGACGAGCGTGTCGATGCAACGGGTTTCTTGACTGCACGGCTGATTGACATGTATTTGGGAGACTGGGATCGGCACATGGACCAGTGGCGCTGGGCCCGCATTAAAGAGAGCGGAAAGAAGATTTGGGAACCGATTCCTCGTGACCGCGATTGGGCCTTTGCTCGATACAATGGGCTCGTTCCATGGATATCCACCCTGGCCATTCCGCAGATTGAGGGTTTTAGCGACAACTATCCGAAAATTGCAGACCTTGTGTGGTCTGGAAGATATGTCGACAGAAGACTTCTTGTCTCACTCGACAAGCCCACGTGGGATTCGGTGACGACGGCCGTCCTTGAAAGATTAACGGACACACTCCTCGAAAATGCTGTACGTCTGCTCCCTCCTGAAATGTACGCAAAGGAGGGTGAAGCGATGGAGAAGACGTTGAAATCGCGGAGGTCCAAGCTTCGCGAGGCTTCTGAAGACTATTACATACTTATCTCGAAATACGTTGACGTTCGCGGTAGCAACAAGCAGGAGTATGCAGAGATCAAACGTCTCGACGATCATCGATTGGAGGTCGCTCTCTACAAGCGAAGCAAGAAAACAGGTGCAAAGAAGGGAAAACCTTTTTACCGGAGAATCTTCGACGACAAACATACGAGAGAAGTACGACTGTATCTCCTCGGCGGAGATGACATTGCTGTAGTAGAAGGAAAAGTGAACAGCAGCATCCAGTTGAGAGTCATCGGTGGAGATGGAAACGACGCACTCATCGACAATTCCAAAGTAAAGGGATATTTCCTCAGTGTTGTTCCATTCATACCGCACGCTGAAACGAAGACCCGCTTCTACGACAGCGATCGCAGGACGAGATTCAGGGCTGGTCCAAGTACCGCGGTGAATCGTCACCGGGTGAAACCGCCAGCAAACGACGTTGAAAAATATGAGCCTCCGGTGCGAGATTGGAGTCACGATTGGAAACCTGGAACTTGGTTTGGTGCTGATTCAGACGATGGGTTTTTCATCGGTGGTGGACCTGTTCTCTATAAGTTTGGCTTTCGTGCCGACCCGTACGTCTATCGCATGAGTCTTCGAGGCGGCTATGCGACTACTACGAGTAAGTTCCGGGGAGATTATACAGGGGAATTCTTCAAATTGGTAAAAGGCGCTCGGGTTGTTCTGCACGCAAGGGCGTCCGAGCTTGACATTGATAATTTCTTCGGCCTCGGTAACGAAACCATTCGAGATGAGAAGAAACTGCTCGAGAATAAAGATTTCTACAAACTGAGACAAATAAAACTTCTCTTCAACCCTACAATTAAATTTCCAGCGTTCAGCAGAGTGAAATTTACGCTCGGTAGCTCTGTGAAATACGTGAATACAAAGGTCGAAGAGAACACGTTCCTCGAGTTGGATAATCCCTACGGGGTCGGGAAAATTTCTTTTCTCGGATTCCACGGTGGGTTCCAGATAGATACAAGAAACCACCCCCTGGTGGCGAAGCGGGGAATCCTGTTTGACGTCAAGGGCTCCTATTTTCCCCCGGTGTTTAATAATAGAAACTCCTTCGGAAAAGCACGGGCGGAGGCGCGAGCCTTCATCTCTGGAAGAGTGCCATTGCGCACAACTCTAGCGCTGAGAGTGGCAGGGGAAAAGATCTGGGGTGATCATCCTTTTTATGAGTCTTCGTTTATCGGCGGAAGTCGGACGATCCGTGGATTTCACAGAGAACGATTCGCGGGCGATGCGTCGGTCATCGGGAACGCGGAACTTCGAGTGACGCTGGGGAGATTTCTAGTTCTCCTTCCTGGAGCTGTTGGCATTTCGTTCCTCGGAGATATCGGGAGAGTATTTGAGTCCGGCCTGGAATCTGAGAAATGGCACAGCGCAGGAGGCGGCGGAATCTGGTTTGCCGTCGTCAGATCGGAGTTCACGTTTAGCATCTCGGTCGCACGATCCAGCGAAAGGACTGCAATACAGGCTATCGGCGGCTTCATGTTTTGACAGACCGCGAACAAAATTCCAGCATCAGTGTGCAACAATGGATAAGGTGTTTACGAACCATCGGGAGATGCGGGGTAAGCTCATCGCTGTCGAAGGCCTTGACGGTTCTGGAAAATCGACTCAGCTCTATCTCGTGAAGCGATGGCTGGAGCTTGAGGGGTACAAGGTTTTCCATACGGAGTGGAACTCCTCTATCATCGTCAGGGGAGCAACAAAGAAAGGCAAGAAGCGGAATCTGCTCACCCCTACGACGTTCTGCTTGATCCATTGCACCGATTTCGCTGATCGCTACGAGCGGCAGATCCTTCCCCTGCTTCAAACAGGCTACATCGTCCTCGCTGACCGATATATCTACACTGCGTACGCACGCGATGCAGTACGGGGTGTGGACCGAGAATGGCTGCAAAGTCTCTATAACTTCGCGCGTCCTCCAGACATTACCTTCTTTATTGATCTCCCTTTAAAGACGGCATTTAGCCGAATCCTTGATGGGCGACCGCAACTGAAGTACCACGAAGCAGGGATGGACATGGGGTACAGCACCGATCCTCACGAGAGTTTCCGCGTTTTTCAAGGGCATATTTATTCTGAGTATCTCAGAATGGTGAATGAATTCGGATTCGTTATCATCGATGGAACGAAACCTGTTGACGAGCAACAGCAAACGGTTCGGAGCCTTATCGAAGAACGAATAGACTTACCGAGGTACCGATGGAAAATCAGAGTGTGAACGTTAAACGGTTTTACGGAAAAGGCCTTCCCGGAGTTGACGCGTCGCAGCTCGGAGGCAAACTGATCGTCATCGAAGGAGCGGATGGTTCCGGTCGTTCAACCCAAATCGAGCTGCTCAAAACTTGGCTCGAACGTCGCGGCTATGCGACAGTCAACGTCGGTCTCAAACGATCGAATCTCGTGGGCAAGGAATTGGAGATGGCGCAGCAAGGGAACACACTCGGGCCCATCACCCTGAGCTTGTTCTACGCAACCGACTTCGCCGACCAGATGGAGAATCGGATCATCCCTGCGCTCCGATCTGGTTTTATTGTCCTGGCAGATCGGTATATTTACACGTTGATTGCCCGAGATATCGTGCGAGGTGCTCACGTGCGGTGGGTGCATGAATTGTATAGCATCGCACTGATACCTGACATCGTTTTCTACTTGCGGGTGAGCCCCCAAGTACTCATCGAACGAAATTTTCAGAAAAAGATGCAGCTCGACTACTGGGAGTCCGGGATGGATATTGGACTTTCACGGGACATGTTCGAAAGCTTCAAGAAGTATCAACGGCTCATGGAACGACAGTTCCGACTCGTGCAGAAGGAATTCGGGTTTGAGGTTGTAGACGGGTCCCGGAGGCCGCGCGCAATCTCGCAGGAGATTCAGTCTAAGGTTGAATACATTCTGACCGGAGCGAGACAACCGATTGAGAAGAGAGGGGTGGCAGCGGAGCATGAACCTTCAACCAGAAGTACCGAAGCCTGATCAAACCGTCCCGGATGAGACACAACGTTCACCAACGCGTCGGCGAAGACCAAAGAGGCGAGCTCCTGTGACCAATAAAGAGAATGACAAGAACTCGCAGCTGCAGAAGGAGCTGATTGCCCGACTCTCCCGACTTCGCGCGACGACAAAAGACATCACCAGAATCTACGTGTCAAGGGTTGAGGGTCAAATCGTTCACCTGATTGACACAGTCGGAAGTGGAGGTGGATCGAAAAAGAAGCGGTGGAAGATGGCTGTGCTTGAAAAGATGAACGACGCGCTCGATGATCTCAACGTCAAGCCCGAGAAGGGAAGACGAAAGGATCTTAAGAGAATCGAACTCTTTGTGGAATCACTGGCCGGTCTCTTGTCCAAGAAGTAATACTGATTAGAGTTGGCGATGAACGCTGAACTGGGTCTGACATATGCGACAGGAGTTTCGCTTCATCCTCTCGCCGAGACATTCGAGAAACGCTGGATCCGATTTCGAAAGGAACTCAAGCGAGCGCAAAAGGGGTTCTCGGAAGACTCCGTCCATGATGTTCGAGTTGCCAGCCGGAGGCTTCTGTCTGCCCTCGAAGTGATCGAAAGTTGGACCGGACTCAAGAAAATCAGGAACGCCAAGAAGGAACTGACGCGAACCTTAAAAATTTTCTCTCCTGTGCGGGATGCACATGTGCAACAGATACTGCTCAAAGACGTTGGTCGCACCGGTCCGGCGGCGAGACTTTTGATCGCTGATCTCCAGAAACAAGAACGCAAACGGATACGGAAGGCTGCAAAGAAAGTGAAGGCCGTCAAGCCAAACGCAACGAGAAAAGTGCTGAAGGCCATCCGACAGTGGTTCAGGATGATGACCTTCGCTGGTGCATCGAATCTGAACGGCAATCTTTCGGCACTGGCAAGGCGCACGCTCGGAGCGAGGTTCGAAGCAGTCGAGGCACTGTGCCGAGACGTTAACCGTCGAGACATGGAGACGCTCCATCAGATGCGGATTGCATTCAAGAAGTATCGCTATTTAGCTGAGTTTCTCCAACCAGTGTTGCCCAAGCTGACAGACGAGGTCTTGAAGCGAATGAATGATTATCAGACTGCGCTCGGAGATATTCACGACCTCGACGTTCTCATCATCACCTCACGAGTGTTTGCCCGCAAACTGAGACGGTCTGCGTCGAAAACAATGAGGCTTGGGTCAACGCTCCGCCTCCTAAACCAGCGAAAACGGAGTCTCGTCGTCGAATTTGTCCAACGCAAGGATGAACTGTACCAGTTCTGGCCCTTCGAGGTGCCGGCTTCTATCGTAGATACCGCTCAACCGATAGCCAAGGAGGCACGATAATGGAGCTCTACATACTCCGGCACGGAGTCGCAAACGATCCGGCGGGGCTCTACATCGGCAAAGATTGGGAGCGCCCACTCACGCCAAAGGGCATGAAAAAAATGAAGAAAGAGTGCAGAGGGATAAGAGCGCTGCAATTGGAATTCGACCTCATCCTCACTAGCCCGCTCGTCCGTGCCAGACAAACAGCTGAGATCGTCGCAAAAGCGTTTGGTCTGCAAGGTAAGCTCGAAGACTGTGAGCATCTCGCCACGGGGGGAGAACATGATCTGCTCGTAAGACAGCTTCAGTCATATCCGCAGGAATACCGCATCCTTCTGGTTGGACACGAGCCGGATTTGAGCACCTTCATAGCAATGATTACGCTGGGAAATGACGACGCATCGATAAACTTGCGAAAAGGAGGTCTGTGCAAGATTCTCATCGATAATCCAGGCCAGGGTTTCCACGGTTCATTGGAGTGGCTGGTGACGCCAAAACAGCTCCAGGCGATGGGATAACTTAAAGGAACACCGAACATCGCTCACGGCTCATTACGTCTATCGCCTTTAGTTGACCGTTCCATCGGAAAGACGAGCCTCCTGAGGGACCGGTGAAAAAAGAAAGGGGGTATCGAATTGGGAAAGAAAGAACAGAAGGAGCTCCTACGACAGCAGAGGGAACGAGAGCGCGAGGAACGGGAGCAGAGTAGGATCCTTGATCGCCATATAGACACGATGTTCCGAATCACGATCCCCAACCATATGCAGCTGAGCGTTCTGGCAGATCAGAAAGCGAACATCCTGATCATGATCTGTGGGATTATTCTCGGACTCATCATCGATATGGTGTTCGACCCTCTACTTAAGTACCCGGCCATCTCCATGAGTTTGACGTGCGTTGTGACAATCCTGCTCGCTGTCTTTGCGACGATGCCGAAACTTTCGACGGAAGTGTTCAAGGGAGCACTTCAACCGTCGAAACCAAACTTGCTATTTTTCGGATACTTCGGACGGTTGCCATACGAGACGTACGCTGAGAAGATGGACTCGCTGTTGAAGAATCGGTCGGAGCTGATTGATTCCCTTCTCCGCGACCTTCATTCCCTCGGGGCAGTGCTTGCGAGGAAAAAGTACAAATACTTACGGTACAGCTACTTAGCTTTCTCGATCGGACTTGTCATCAGCACCGTTGTTTTCGCGGTCACCTTCATCGCGGGCCCTCAGTAGCTTGGTGCTTCTTCAGCTCGTTCATCCCGGATCAAACGCTGCGCAATCCGGCCATTTAAGCAAACTTGGTAATTGCCATAAGCAATTCTGATGATTGACAAGAGCGATTTACGTCGAGTTAAAAAACCTCTGAAACTTGACGTTGTCGAGGAAACGCGAGAACACAAGAAACTGCACAAGGAGTTCTCGGCCAAGCAGCGGTTGATAAACAGGGAACTCAGCTGGCTCGATTTCAACAATCGGGTGCTTGAGGAGGCCTCCGACCCGACGGTACCAATTCTCGAACGTGTCAAGTTTCTCGCGATCGTCTCCTCGAACCTCGATGAGTACTTCATGGTTCGGGTTGCTCGCGTCCGACGGCAGATCGAGGCTGGCATCAAGAAACGCGGCTCAGACGGCCTCCGGCCCGTCGAGGTCATGGACCAGATTAATGAGCGAGTTCACCGGATGCACGAGGACATCGGTGATTGTTTCCGGAATCATATCACCCCCGCGCTCCTTGCGGAAAATATCCATCTCGTGACGGAGGCTGAAACGAGCCTAGAGCAACAGGCCTATGCGCAACAATTTTTCCAAGAAAAAATCGTTCCTGTAGTGACTCCGCTGCCAATCGATCGCTCCGTCCCTTTTCCTCATGTCGAAAACGCGACGCTCTACTTTTGTGTCAGGCATGCGGAGAGAAAATCCGCCGCCAAACCTAAGAGGGCTAACCTTGCGCTCGTCAAGATTCCATCCAAAACGTTCGGCCGATTTCTTCGGCTTCCTTTCGCTGGAGATGCGCTCCACATTATTCGGATCGATGATGTGATCCGCCTCTTTCTTCCCGAACTGTTTCCTAATCGCTCGATCCTCGGTAGTTACGAAATCAAGATCGTCCGTGATTCTGATCTTGAGATCGACGAGATTGGCTCAGAAGATCTGATGCAGAAAGTTCTCAAAGCCCTTCAAAAACGAGGAAAGGCTCCAGCAACGCGATTCCTCCACGACCCGGAAATGCCGAAGTGGATCGTGGATACGTTCGCCTCAAGGCTGAAACTACCGAGTTACAACATCTTCCCAGGAGCCCGTTACCATTCCTTCTCTGACTTGATGCAGTTTCCTGATGCCGTCGGGAGACCCTCACTCCGAAATCCGGAGATGACTCCTCAGATCGTGCCGAAACTTCAGACGTCCCAAGACATGTTCAGTGTGCTTCGTTCGAACGACATACTCGTTCACCATCCTTACCAATCCTTTGAAACCATCAGTCAATTCTTTGAACGGGCAGCGAGTGATGACGCGGTGGTTTCCATGAAAGCGGCGCTGTACCGGGTTACGGTCGAATCTCCTATCGCCTCTGCTCTCGTTC
>JAZGDE010000077.1:0-4083 GCA_036477295.1 Bacteroidota bacterium
TGGAATAATGGGGTAATGCAACATTTCTGCTGTGAGGGACATCCGTGTCCCGAACTTCCATGTGGATGTACAAGCCTTATTGGGTCGGTACTCCCCGACTTGCCCCGACTTCGTCGGGGCGTGGTCGGGGCAGGCGGAAGTGCCTCTTAGCAATGAAGGGACGGAGCCGAAGCACATCATGGAGAGGGTAGATAGAATTGTTTTCCTACCGTCCGTGGCAATGTTTGTATTTCTTCCCGCTGCCGCAAGGACACGGTTCGTTGCGGCCAATCTTTTCCCCTACTCGGACCGGCTGCGGTTTTCCCGGCTTCGCCTCGGCCGGAGATTGAGCCTGAGGTGCACCCGCGCTACTGACCGGCTCGCGATTCGCCTGAAATCCCATGCCGAGAGCTGATCGGTGCGTGAGCATCATTTCTTCCGGATGCGGTACACGCACGGGGCGACGCGCCGGAACCTGCTCCGGGGTCTCCGGGAACAGCTTTATGACGTGACCGAGCACGTCGCCTTGGATCATGTCAAGCAACTCAACGAACATGCGATAGGATTCAGATTTATATTCCAGCAGGGGATCTTTCTGTCCGTATGCTCGGAGATGGATACCCTCCTTCAAATCGTCCATCTCGCGCAAATGGTCTTTCCATTTCTCGTCAATCACCTGGAGCATCACCATCTTCTCGAGCATCGCCATCATCTCGGAACCGAGTTTCTCTTCTTTGCGCTTGTAGAAATCGAGCGCCTTCCTGTAGATTTCTCGTTTCACGCCATCGGCACCCAATTGCTGGAATTGCTCCGGTTCGAATTGGACATCGGTGAGCAGGTTGGCCCGGACATCTTCTCGCAGCCCGGCGATGTCCCCATCACCGTAATACCTATCGACCTGCTTGTCGACCATATCCTCCAGCATCTCGAAGACGTCGTCGCGGAGCCGCTCGCCGAGCAGCGCATGCCGACGTTTTGAGTAGATGACCTCACGCTGCTGGTTCATGACGTTGTCGTACTCGAGCAGTCGCTTCCGGATGGCAAAGTTGTTCTCTTCGACCTTCTTCTGCGCTCGCTCGACCGACCGGGTCACCATCGGATGCTGAATGACTTCGCCTTCCTTCAGTCCCATTCGTTCCATGATGTTCGCGATCCGGTCGCTTCCGAACAGCCGCATCAAATCATCTTCGAGGGAAAGGAAGAAGCGCGAGGAGCCGGGATCCCCCTGTCGTCCCGACCGTCCGCGGAGCTGTCGGTCGATGCGTCGCGCTTCGTGGCGTTCCGTACCAACCATGTGCAGTCCCTCAACCTCCCGTACGCCGGGTCCAAGTTTAATATCCGTCCCGCGGCCCGCCATGTTCGTCGCGATCGTAACCTGACCGGTTAGCCCCGCGTGCGCCACGATCTCCGCCTCTCGCTGGTGCTGCTTCGCGTTCAAGACGTTGTGGGGTATGCCCTTGCGTTTCAACATCCGGCTGATTGTCTCTGACACCTCCACGCTCGTCGTGCCTACGAGGATCGGCCGTCCCTTCGCTCGCAAGTCCTCGATTTCCTGAATCACCGCGTTGTACTTTTCGCGCTTCGTCTTGTAGATAAGGTCATCAGAATCGTCTCGAATGACAGGCTTGTTCGTCGGAATGACCACCACATCGAGCTTGTAAATCTCGAAAAACTCTGAAGCCTCAGTTTCGGCGGTACCCGTCATACCGGCCAGTTTCTTGTACTGCCGGAAATAATTCTGCAGCGTGATCGTGGCCAGCGTCTGCATGTCGCGCTCGACCCTCACGCCCTCCTTCGCCTCGATAGCCTGGTGCAGACCGTCGGAATACCGTCGGCCCGGCAGTACACGGCCCGTGAACTCATCGACGATCAGCACCTTGCCGTCTTCAGTGACGACGTACTCATCGTCCCTTCCATAGAGTGAGTACGCGCGAAGAAGCTGGTGGATGGTATGGATGAGGTCGCTCCGCTCTGCGTAGAGCTTGTTCAGCTCGTCTTTCCTCTGCTGCTTCTGTGCAGCGTTGAAATGGGGGTCATTTTCGATGACGCTGAACTCGGTCCCGATGTCTGGGAGCACGAAAAAGTCTTTGTCCCCACCCGAGCCGGCGAGGAGTTCGCGACCTTTGTCGGTCAGACTGATGACATGGTTCCGTTCATCGATCGCGTAGTGAAGCTCGTCCTCGATTTCATGCATTCTTCGAGACTGATCACGGAGATACTCCATCTCAGTCTGATGCATGAGCTTTTTGTTGGAGGGCTCCGAAAGCAGCTTCATAAGGCGGTTGTGCTTCGGCAACCCGCGATAGGCGCGAAGGATTTGAACGCCTGCCTCCTCTTCTTTCCCCTCCGCGAGAAATCGCTCTGCCTCTCCGACAATCTTCGTCACAAAGTTCTGCTGTGCCCGCACGAGCCGGTCCACCCGCGGCTTCATATCGTTATACTTGTGCTCCTCCGAACGCACAGGGCCGCTGATGATCAGAGGCGTCCGTGCCTCGTCGATGAGCACGGAGTCCACTTCGTCCACGATCGCGTAGTTGTGCTCGCGGTGGACCAGTTCTTCCCTGGTCACAACCATGTTGTCACGAAGATAATCGAACCCAAACTCGTTATTCGTACCGTAGGTGATGTCACAGGCGTACTGAGCGCGGCGCTGAGCGGAATCCATTTGGTTCTCGATGCAGCCGACCATCAGACCGAGGAACTCGTAGACTTTCCCCATCCACTGACTGTCACGAAGGGCGAGGTAGTCGTTGACCGTCACGATGTGCACGCCGCGGCCCGGGAGGGCGTTCAGATACGCTGGCATCGTCGCGACGAGCGTTTTTCCTTCCCCCGTGGCCATCTCAGCGATCTTCCCCTGATGGAGGACGACGGCCCCGATCAACTGGACGTCAAACGGAACCATGTCCCACACGATCTTGCGACCCGTCACCTCCCACGCCGTTCCGAGGAGTCGCCGACAGGTCTCCTTGACAACCGCGTACGCCTCCGGCAGAATCTCCCACAAAGCCTCTTTGATGGCCTCATCGAGCTCCTTCTCGAGCGCCTCGATCTCCTCGTACGTCGACTCACGCTCGCCGAGCGACTCCTGCTGCTTCAACTTCTCCCTGAGTTGGGAGATCTGCTCCTCCAGCTCCTTCGTCGCTTCTCTGGTTCGACCGCGAAATTCGTCGGTTTTTCCCTTGAGCGCTTCGTCAGACAGTTTCTGGAAATCCTCAACGTAGCGGTTAATTTCCGCTACGATGGGAAGAATTTCCTTGATATCCTTCGCGCTTTTGCTTCTGAAAATTTTCTTCAAAAAGGGGAACATATTGGCCCGCCCATGTTTCTATAATGATAATTCGCGGTAGGAAAAACGTCCGGAGTCAACCTTCGACGCCTTGTAATTCCGCCGGATCTATGACCTACCTGCGGGATCGTAGAGGAATCCGGATTTCGTTGCTACCCTTTTCGTCAAAAACAGAAAAATATAGCCACAAATATGCTCAGAGTCAAGGAAAGTCGTGCTGTACGCGTTGATTCGGGCTCTCTCGGGGTGCATGCGTCATTGGAGTTTTCCCCTCGAGCAGGGAGCGTAGAACGTGTCTAACGACGCCCGGAGAAGCTGTCGAGCAAGATGCTCGAGACCACAGGTGGAACCCAGCGTGTTGGAAAGATGATTGCATTTCGCTCTTTGTATAGGAATGCAACATCGTTTTGTACTCCCTTTTTTCACTAGAATCGCAAACCGTTGAAACGGTTGACTATGGTGTCACGTTTTTCTAACACCACAATGAATTGTGGTGCAATAATCGCACGGTGCAACTATACTCTTGTAATGCGACGAGGAAACATATTCTATTCGTAGTTAGGAGTCAACATGGAAGTGGAGACAGACTCGGGAAGCGAAGGAGGTCTTTGGTGTCGAGCAAGATGCTCGACACCACAGGTGGAAACCAGCGTGTCGGAAAGATGATTACATTTCGCTGTTTGTATAGCAATGCAAGATCGTTTTGTGCTCCCTTTTCTTGACTAGGATCGCAAAGCGTTGAAACGGTTAACTATCGTGTCACGTCTTTCTAACACTACAATGAATTGTGGTGCAATAATAGCACGGTGCAACTA
>JAZGDE010000078.1:0-2607 GCA_036477295.1 Bacteroidota bacterium
TCTTGGCGGAAGTTGAGAATTGGGCGAATTTTGGGGGTTTTCAGGGGATTTCTCAGATGACGACAATGTCGTTTGTCAGGACTTGAGACTTTTCTTGCGTATAAATCCCATCTGTAGTTAGATTTAGCCAGATTTTCGCAGTTGTTTTAACTGCACACCAAAACAATGGAATCCGGCACCCAACGCGGCCACTACACCATTCTGTCTACCCGCGGTAAGGGTGGGATGCGCTTGTTGATATCCTTGCGTCTACTGGCCGAGTAGTGGCGAAGATGGTCGGAGATTCTCAGGAGGCAACATGTACCGCAGGATGCAGTTTCTCTTTGTCGTTCAGTCTTTCTAATAGAAGACCGTGATGAATCGTCATCAACTCCTCCTCACTCCTCGACCTCGCCTGGGGAGACCCGTCGGCGATAGTATCGTTACTTAGGGGACAGGGCACTAGTCCCTACCGGTGCCGTCATCAAGGAAGGCACGAACCCGCCGACTGCGGCTCGGATGCCGCAGCTTCCGGAGCGCCTTGGCCTCGATCTGACGGATCCGCTCTCGGGTGACGGCGAAGATCTGCCCGACTTCCTCAAGCGTGTGCTCGGTACCGTCTTCGAGACCGAATCGCATCTTGATGATCCGTTCCTCGCGAGGCGTCAACGTGTTCAAGACCTGTTCAGTCATCTCCTTGAGGTTGACATTAATGACTGCATCGGACGGGGAAACCACACCGCGATCCTCGATGAAGTCACCCAAATGTGAATCTTCCTCTTCACCGATCGGTGTCTCCAGCGAGATGGGCTGCTGGGCAATCTTCAACACCTTTCGCACCTTGGACACCGCAATGTCCATGCGCTCTGCAATCTCCTCGCTCGTGGGTTCCCGTCCCAGGTCGTGGACCAGGGCTCGAGAAGTCCGAATCAGTTTGTTGATCGTTTCGATCATGTGGACCGGGATGCGGATCGTCCTCGCCTGGTCGGCGATGGCTCGAGTGATTGCCTGACGAATCCACCAGGTCGCATACGTCGAAAACTTGTAACCTCGCCGGTACTCGAACTTGTCGACGGCTTTCATGAGGCCAATGTTGCCCTCCTGAATCAAATCCAGAAACTGCAGGCCTCGGTTGGTATATTTCTTGGCGATCGACACGACCAGGCGCAGGTTGGCTTCGACCAGCTCGCGCTTGGCGTTTTCCGCGCCGATCTGTCCGCGGACGATCGTTTGGAGCGTGCGTCGCACCTCGAGGGCAGATGTCTTGTGCCCTTCCTCAAAGTCCTTGAGCTTCTTCTTAACCACACGAATTTCTTTCTGGACATTCTTGCGGTATTCCCTCTTCGTGTGGTCGGCCTTGCGTTGCAGACGTGCCAACTCTCTCTCAAGCGGACGGATCGTGCTGACAGCCTCGCGCACGAGGATGATCAACGCCATCTTCCGCGTCGGCGAATAGGTCAACGTACGCACGAGCCGCGACAACTTGACTCGATGATGGCCAAGCTTCCATCGCGCCTTGCGATGTTCTTTTGGCTTCCGTGTTCTGGGAATAGCTGCCAGTTTCGATCGAAGGGTATGCGTCCGACGATAGCCTTTACTGATAGCTGCGATGGTCTCAAGGGTTTCGTTGTGCTTGGCCTCGATCCTTTCCTCGGTAAGATCTTCGTCGGTAAACTGGACCAGATCCTTAATGACGCTGGGATCCTTCTTGAGTTGCTCGCCCAGCACCATGATTTCACGGATGACGAGCGGCGAACGGGACAGCGCCTGGAGGACCCGCAACTGCCCCCGCTCGATCCTCTTGGCGATCTGGACCTCGCCGTCTCGCGTCAGTAGAGGAACCGTCCCCATTTCCCGCAAGTACGTGCGGACCGGATCGTTGGTCTTTTCCAGAGCACCGGGAGTCAAGTCGAGATGGACGGGCGACTGCCCAGATTTGAACTTCTTTTCAGTTGTTACCTTGTCGGGAGCAAAAGACTGATCTTCGGTTTCGATGACTTCTATTCCGGCGGTACTGAAGGCCGTAAACAGATCGTCAAGAACCTCGGCCGACTGCGTGATCTCCGGCGGCAACAGGTCGCTCACTTCGTCATAGAGCAAATATCCCTTTTCCTTACCCATGTCGATGAGCTTTTGCACTTCATCGTACTTTTCTTCGAGTCCCATAGTCCTCCGCGTTACAACGGGCTGAATTTATGATATTTATGCATCATCAGCGGGTCAGTGTAGGGCATCTCACCAGGAGCCGAAACGGATCGGCGACCCTTCCCGAGGGCGAGCTTCACCCGAGTCTTTCCGACAGATCCTATAAAATAAGCATGAACGATTCATTTTCAAGAGGTTAAGTCCATTTTTCTCTTACGCTTCAGCCGTTTTCAAGGACGCATGGCCTTGAGCCGATATTTTTCCGCGACGATTTCCATCCGCCGCCGCACTAACTCGGCCGGAGCGCGGTATTTTTCAGGAAACGCGGGTCGAAACTACGATGTGTCACCGGATGGAGAGCGGTTCCTCTTCGTTGATCCGGTTGTTTTTGCAACTGGTGAGGATGCACCGCCACCCCATCAACATCGTCCTCAACTGGTTTGAAGAACTGATGGAACGGGTCCCGGTGGAGTAGACTCCTTC
>JAZGDE010000079.1:0-6497 GCA_036477295.1 Bacteroidota bacterium
CATCAATGCTCGCCCGTCGAAGTCAGTCCACTCCGTTCCATCTGACTTCCTCACCGTCCCGTCAACAGTGATCCGGCTCAGCGCCTTGAGCTGCACGGGTGTTGCCACTGTGCGGCCATTGATACTATCAATCGTCGCGAGGTTCGGAGGAGTCACGAGGCGCATGATCGGGTCACCGAGCAAGAAGTATTTTTGATCATTCTGGGAGGTAAACAGCTGCTTCAAGTTGAAGAGCGCACGCCCGAGCCGTTGGGTGCGACCTTGAACGTCGCGCATAAAGAGCCGGTCAAAAAACGCGTAGTTGAATTGAGCATTGCTCGAAGAGAACACTCCGCGCGTTGCAGAGAGACAGCCAATTGCTCCTCCTGCCTCCGTTGCCACGAGCAGTTCAGCTGAACTTTGCTTAGCAGGCTCGTCAAACCGCGAGAAATCACACGTGGCAGCAACGACAAAGAACAGTCGGTCCTTGTTCTGCAGCTGTGGAATCGTTGTCTCCTTTACAAAAACATTTTCGTGAGCCCAGATGCGGGGGTTTCCATGTCCAATATAATTGATGATCAACGACCCACGGTTCAGCTGGGCCACAATGGCCTTGTTCACATCGGGCTTTCGCCGGCCAGTCGAGGAGATCACGGTCGGGTATTCCGCCAAGTAGATTTTCTTCCTCTCGATCGAATTCGGAGTGTGGACATTCACCAGAGTTTCCGTCTGGTTCGTATGCATGCTCTCGTTTGCGGTGCTTGTGGTGATGGCATCGTCCGCCACGAACGTGATAGTATTCCTCCAGATGTCCAGAGCTTGATTGTGTTCATAATCGATGATTTTCTGGACAACAATGTCGGCTTCCTTGGAGGACCGGACCGGCAGTCGGCCCGCAATGAGGTCCACCGTCCCGATCCTTTGCTCTTCTCCTTGACCTGCGACGTTTACAAAATAGTCATCCGAAGCAAAACTCCGAATCTGAAACAGAGATTCCAAGGTATTAAAAGGAGGAATGAAAATCTTGGATTGACCAGTCAGGTTGCGGTAGTCGTAATCGCCGCCGCCAAAGAAAAGCACATACACTGGTTTGGTTTTCCAGTTCTCGTACGCATACTTGAGAAAATCTCGAATAGCCGTCGGGTCAGGTAAGCCACCACCGAACTCGTTGAAAATGTGCTGAACATCCACGACGACAGTGGAGTGAAAATCGTCTCCCGGTTGCTCCCGGTATTGTTTCAACCGGTTTGCAGCAGTCAGAAAATCTCGGTGCGTAATAATGACGAACTCAACGCCATCGGACATCCCACGGACATCGGAATTCGATACGCGCTGAATGCTTGCCGGCTGTTTGTATCCACCCTGCCCGACCGCAATATACTCACTGACTGTTCCTGAGGTCTGAGCACTTTGAAACCGGAACGTGCTGCCACTCACAAAGGCGCTCGACACTACTCCAACATCGGCAAAGTGTGTGACGTTGAAAACCTTAATGTTGCTGTTGGAGAAGCCGTTCAGCTCATACTCGATAACCGCAGTAGTGTCGGGAGAGGTAAACCGCAGTAGATCGTTAACGGCGACGAATCGTCGCTGATAAAGGATATCAAACCAATCGAGCCACCCGATCGCTGTGCTCTTCGAGGCCTGGTAGACGAACTTCAAATTGCTGCGGTCCTCTGAAAGTTCGCCGGTCGAACGAATATCCACCGTCCCGCGATTGGCATAATTGAAAATCAATCCGGAATTGCCTGTGATGATCACCGGACCTATCAAGAGTGTGCGAAGCACTCTCCCCCCGGTTTCCTCGATCCGGAAGGTCGTGTTCACATCGCTCCGTGCCAACAAGGTAAGACGATAGTCGATTGGCTCCTCACGTACTAACCCTTCGAGTTTACTCGTGAACACGAACTGATCGCTGGGGTTGAACGACAGCCCAAACCATTCAAGCCCTGAGTCGATGAGATTACTCCGCTCCTCCTCTACATGGATTTTTTCGGTAAATCGCGGAGCGCGATACGGGTTCGAGTCAGCTAGCGACGGTTCTTCAGCCATTCTCTTTCCCAAATCCCCATCATACGTGAGCCAGTAGTAGTTTGACTCACTGTAGTGGTTTAAGTAATGTCGAAATGTGCGTGCTGCAGGGTCGTATCTCCACTCACGTGTTCCACGCCCATAGAATAAAATGTAATCGCTCGGATCAAACCTTCCATCGTTTTCGCCGGCAACATAGATCGCATTTTGGATCAGGTCAGTCGGCCGCGGAGCGTCAAGAGCAGTCGGGAGCTCGAGCCCTCCATTCCCGTAAACTTTGATCGTCGTCGGGTCGAGTTGCGAAACGTCGATTCCAGCATCGACGAGAAAGTTTGCATCAAGGCGGTACATTCCACTTTCCCGAACTTCAATCCGGTACCAGTCTCCGGTAGCCAACAAACTGTTGGAAACAGGCTGTGTGACAGAAGACGGGCTGAAGTCCCATCGTTTGGCAGCGGCATAATTGATCAACACGCTTTCTACGAGGGGGTTGCCCACTTCGCCCCGACGTTGTCGGCCTACGGCCTCGTAGAGGGGGACCTCCGAAGGCCCAAAGTCAATCCGAAGGACAATCCGGGAGTACTTGCGGATCACGTTCAACGCCGGATGATACTGAACAGGATAGATGCGCAGTTGTCCGACGAGAGTATTTCGTGTGAGATCGATAGAGACGAAGTGCGCGATCGATGCGGGGATGAATTGGGACCGACTGTAGAACTCAGGACTCGGTCCAACTCGACGAGTCCAGTCGTCAACCATCAGGACAGGTTCGGATTCACTCGACCCCCCGTTGCTCTGCACCGGTACCAGCACCGCACCGCTCATCTCCTCGAACTGCGTATCGAGAATCTCGACTCGGTGTCCAATCCATCCCGGAAGGCCCACGAGGACCGTCCTGAACTTCGTATCGGGTTCGCCCAGATGGTCAAGGTCGAGTGATTGGGCGCGCAGGAACGCGACTTCCACATAAGTTCGATTCCCAATGATCACGCGACGGTCCTTGACCGCCTGGGGAACAATCTCCAGCGTGATCCCTCGTTCATCGGACTGCAGGAGACGAAGGTCCGGATAAGAATCTACGGTCGTTCCCGCAGAGGCTCCGAGAGTGAAGATCGCCGTCAAAAGGGAGCTGAAAACCGAGCGATCTCGCAGGAGATGCTTTCTGCTCACGCTACCACCTTCGCCAATTTCAGATCGTTGAGTCGCCTCCATCTACATGGTACCGTCAATACTCTCTACTCTCTAAGTAAGAAATTTCAACATTCTCAAAATCTAGCTGAACAACAAAAAAACCGAATCGTGAGCGCCCTCCACTGCCGGCTTGACTACAACCGGGCGGAGCAGGCATCTTCCCACTCTTCGGTCACCCCGGAAACAAAAATTGGAGTCTCGTCGCATCGTTAAAGGCACCTTCCTGCACACGCTTATCAAACAATCATCGCAGCGTTACCGTTTCCACTGACGGCCCGAGCTGCGAGAAACCTTTAACGAATTTACCCCAGCAACGACTCCAACTGTTTTCTCTCCTGAATTAGGACCGGCAATATATCGAAACCTCGCTTCAATGTCAAGCGTTTTCTCTGTCAACTATCACGCGGAATGACCCGAATCACAGTGAAAGAGCTCACGCCGCCAGCGGGTGAATGGGAAGAACTGAATGCGGTCGAAGGCGTTGATTGTGAGGCCAAGAATTATTAAATTATTGTGATTTGATGTGATGAGAATCTCTACCGAACGGACTTGAGCATGTCAAGACCCCTCAACGTCCTCTTCGTCGCCAGTGAGGTCGTTCCATTTGCGAAAACTGGCGGCCTAGCTGACGTCGCTGGAGCCCTCCCACCTGTCATCAAGGAGCTTGGACATGAAATTCGCATTACGATGCCCCGGTATGGGATCATCGGAGAGCGGAAGTTCAGGCTCCACGACATCGTCCGCCTGCATGCTCAGTCCATCCCGATGGCTACAACACCCGTCGATATCAGTATCAAATCCTCCTATACCGCCAACGCGAAGTCGAAAGTCCAAGTGTATTTCCTTGATAACCCGCACTATTTCGGCCGAGATGGTCTCTACGGAGACCCGGTCAACAAGAACAAGGCCTATTCCGATAACGACGAACGATTCATCCTGTTTTGCCGGGGGACCCTCGAGACATTGAAGAAGCTTGGCTGGCAGCCGGATATTATTCACTGCAACGATTGGCAGACAGGGCTGATTCCTGCGTACTTGAAGACGGTCTACCGGAGCGATCCGTTTTTCAAGGACACGAAGACCGTCTTCACTGTCCATAACCTCGCCTATCAGGGAATCTTCCCGGAAAGTTCCTTCCAGAAATCTGGCCTACCGCCCGAAGTATATCATCCCGAGGGGGTAGAGTTTTTTGGGAACTTCAGTTTTCTGAAGGCGGGACTCACCTACGCGGACGTGATCACCACCGTAAGCGAAAAGTATGCTGAGGAGATCCGGACGCTGGAAGAATTTGGCTGTGGTCTGGACGGTCTTCTTGAAAGGAGGAAAAACGACCTCTTTGGCATTCTCAACGGCATCGATTATGAAGATTGGAACCCGGAAATCGACAGCTACATACCGGTCCGTTACAGCCCGAAAAGCATTGATGGAAAACATGAAAACAAGAAAGCATTGCTGAAGAGAATGGGCCTCCCGATAGTCGAGTCCATCCCCCTCCTTGCTATGATCTCTCGCCTCGCGGACCAGAAGGGGTTCGACATCCTCCAGAAGGCTGCGGACGACCTCATGAAATTACCAATCCAATTCGTCGTCCTTGGGACTGGAGAGAAGAAGTATCACGATTTCCTCGAAAACTTAAAGAAGAACAATCCGAAACAGGTGGGCATCAAGCTCGGTTTCGACACGGAGCTAGCCCATTTGATCGAAGCAGGAGCGGACATCTTTCTGATGCCGTCTTGGTACGAGCCGTGTGGATTGAATCAACTCTACAGCCTGAAGTACGGTACCGTACCCGTTGTACGAGCGACTGGCGGCCTTGACGACACGATCGAGGATTACGATCCAGCGAGCAGTACGGGTACTGGCTTTAAATTTACCCAGTACGATGCGCGAGAATTCCTCAACGCCGTCGAGAGAGCCGTGAGCCTGTATTCCCACCGCGAGGCGTGGCTGCGGCTCGTCCGCAACGGTATGGCAAAAGATTTCTCGTGGGAGGTTTCCGCGAAGAAATACATCCAGTTATACAAGAAGTTAGCAAAGTGATGAAACGGGTGGCCCTTTTTCTGGA
Organism: Bacteroidota bacterium; assembly: GCA_036477295.1. GTDB lineage: Bacteria > Bacteroidota > Ignavibacteria > UBA10030 > JAZGDE01 > JAZGDE01. The sequence goes on from JAZGDE010000079.1 coordinate 5,267, forward strand.
CCGAGACGGAACGATCAATGAGGAACGAGAGTTCATTTCATCACCCGAGCAAGTTCAGCTCATTCCCAGATCCGCGGAGGCAATTCGAGATGCCAACGCTGCGGGAATCAAGGTTTTTGTAATCACAAATCAGTCCGGCATCGCCCGAGGGTTCCTGACGGAGCAGCAGCTCGCGGAGCTCCACAGGCGGCTCTTGGAACTGCTGCAGCGGGAACGCGCGCACATTGATGGAATCTACTACTGTCCTCATTATCCTGAACTCGGAAGCGATGGGTATGGCGGTGGCTGTGAGTGCCGCAAGCCGAAGCCGGGGTTACTGCAGCGAGCAGCGAAGGAGTTCGACGTCGACCTTGCTCGATCCTACCTCGTCGGCGACCGCCTCATCGATATCCAGACAGGAAAGGCTGCCGGGACCACCAACGTATTGGTCCTAACGGGCTACGGACGAAGGGAATACGAAGCCTCTGGAGTGAATGATCCAGCGATCGATTATGTTGCGCGGGATCTATACGACGCCTGGCAGTACATCAAACAGCGAATCCAAGAACAACGAAGGGAGCACCAGGACCTCGATTCCGCCGTATGAAGCGAAGAGCGCCTTCCGTCTATTGGATCCGGATCCTTTCAGTAGCCTCCGTGCTTGCTGTGGTATCCCTCAGTTGCAGCGATGAGCCCAACGCCGTTGGTATCGGAGTTCTTCCCCTGGACGACCTCGTGTCGATCGATACCATGGTCATCCGCGAAGCGACAAGCGTCACGTTCAAGCAGTTCATCTCTCCCAATGACCGCTCACTGCTGATCGGAACATATCGCGGCTACGAGGCTCGAACACTGATCCGATTTTCTGATGTTCCTGATACACTCGGAGACGCACAGGTTCTCGAGGCGCGGCTGCGCATGAATTCGTTCTACACATTCGGCGACTCCACATCACCGCTGTCATTTACCGCTCACCGGATATTGCTGTCGTGGTCAGAGGATTCCGCAACCTGGGATAGCGCCAGTCCCGATCTTGCTGGGTCGTTTTACGACCCGGCACCGAGCGGTAGCTTCACACAGGTTGTCAACGATACGAGCGCGATCGAAGTCTCATTGGATACACTACTCGCCCAAGATTGGCTGAGTGCAGCAACAAGCTCATCGGATAACCACGGCATGCTTCTCCTGCCTGCGTCTGGATCAAGTCTGATCAAAGGATTTGCTTCATTTGAATCTCCGAATCCCGAAGAGA
>JAZGDE010000008.1:0-14559 GCA_036477295.1 Bacteroidota bacterium
ATTCGGGTCATCGCCCGCCGGATCATTGTTCATCATCAGAAGAACTTTTCCTCTCACGTCAAAGTCCTTGTAGTCGTTCCAATTCTGCTCGGGTGCGACGATTCCGTATCCTACAAAGACCACCTCACCGTCCAGAGATACTACCGGCTCTTGAATTCCACTATACCCTACTAACTCGTCGTAGAATTTGAATTCGATCGCGGAATCATTCTTACTTGCCCGCAACGCCATTGAAGCGTCTGCAGTGATGCCGACGATCGGCACCGGCTGGAAAAAGCTTCCACTGTATCCCGGCTGCAAGCCGATCCGGAGGAATTGTGCGGCAATGTACTGCATCACCAGACGGTCGCCCCGCGTTGCCGGGGCACGGCCTTCGAACAAGTCGTCCGAGAGAAACTCGATGTGACTTTCGATCAAATTCGGCGTGATCCGCTCCAGACCAACACGAGCATTCTTGTCGATAACTATTGACTGGCCAAATCCGAGTTGCGCAAAAAGCAGAAACGCTATGAAAACCACCGAGAGGACCTGTCGTGCCATTTCTTCTCCTTGAGTACTATGCTTGACTGCTGTCTGTTGAACGTCACGAGATTCGCCTTGATGGTGGTATCGGGTACTTGGGAAGCGAGAGATCAGGAACATAAATAGGATAATGAGTCGGTCCGGCAATGAAACCAGCCTTCAACTGCATCCGTAAAAGCTAGGAAAAGGGAAGAAGAAAGTCAAGGAAGAGAAAGAAGCCCTGCGGATCTCCACGATTCCGCAGGGCATCTGGCTGGTGGCAAGACCATCCCTTCACGAAGTGATCCTTCGGATCGGGACGATCAGTTACAACTCCATACTCACGAGATCACGACATGGCTGTCTGTTGGACCGGCTTGGCCATCTGCGACACTTTTTCTAATCGCGTGTCGAAAACCACCTCATCGCCCGACTGACTGCGGGGTCGAGCCGTTTCCAACTCATCCTTGAGCACGCGGGGGAGGTTGCGCGCTTGAACGTCACGCTTGATCAAGAACCGCGGCGCTCCCAACTTTCGTACTGCCTCGACGGTTTTCTTGTTATTGTTCTTGAGCAGGAACATCACGATGGCTTTTCCCTCCGCATGCCGCAGGACTTTCCGCGCGGAGGGGATGTCTTCTACACCTTGAAATCCGAAAAGCACAACGTCAAAGCGGGCTCCGTTTCCGCTGACGAGAGATGGGGCCGTATCATACTGATAGTGGAGCACGACTTCGAATGCTGGATCCTTGAAGCATCGGAGTTGCTCGAGCACCATCCGGGCATACCGTTCCTGGTCTTCAATGAGCAAAATCTTCCTCGGTTTCATGATCATCTTACGCGAAGGTTTTGTCATGGCGCTCTTTTGGTGCTTTCTTTTCGCCGAGTGTCCGGAGGATGACGGAAAGGAGATCCTTTACGGAGCCCGTCTTCTCCAGGTATCCGTCCGCAACGCTGTTTTTCAGCCGTCGAAGCGCCTCGTCATCGAGGTAGCTGGACACGACAAGAATCTTGAGAGCGTTGTCTTGCTTACGCGATTTCAAAAGCTCAAGCACCTGGAACCCATCAACTTTCGGCATCTTCAAGTCGAGGATAACCAGCTGCGGCTGCAATTCACCGATGAGCAAAAGACCTTCGTACCCGTCGTCGGTCAAGAGAACCTCGGCGTTCGGTAGCTCTTGGGTAATGGCGATCTTGAGGACTGCCGTGTATTCATGGTCGTCGTCGATGATCAGGATTTTCGACCGACGGTCATCGACGAAGTCAAACTGAATATCCATAGCAGTCTCGTTCACAAATGTTCTCAAGTCGGCCGGCCAAACGCGATAGTGCCCGCCGTACGTGGTGAAGGCTTTGAGCGCACCTCCGTAGATCCAGTTGAGCACGGTCTTCTTGCTGACGCGGCAGACGTCCGCGACTTGACCGACACTGAGTGGTTTCTTGTAGATCATCGGGTCATCCTTATTTTACTTACTTTCTTCCCTTTTTTCGATTTATTTGATCTACCCATAATATACGTTTCGATGGCCAATTGTCAAGCAAAATTTTTCAGATAAGCTGATTTTGTGAGCCCCGTCAAGAGGCAGAAAGGGCGACATTCTTGTCGCTTCATTGCGCTAACCAATTATGTTTTAAGAAGTTCTAACCTTTTGTGTCCAAGACGATCTCGTGCACCTGCACTTCCTCTCTCAACCCTTTCAGTCGGATTCTGCCCCAAGTCTTGGTCTGCACGCGATCTTTGACGAGTTCGCAAACGCTCGCGGAAATCAGAATTCCTTCAACCGGTGCATTCACCTCCAGACGCTGCGCGAGATTCACGTTTGCACCTAGCACCGTGTAGTCCATGCGCCTCAACGACCCCATGTTCCCGACCACGACTTCGCCCGTGTTGATGCCGATGCGAATTTTTATCCGCAGCCGTCCTTGCTGCAACCACTGCTCCTTCAGCTGTCGTGTTTTTCGCTGCATTTCAATCGCCGCAGATACGGCGGCCACGGCATGGTCTTCCCGTGCCAGCGGATCACCGAAGAACACCATCATGCCATCGCCGATGTACTTGTCGATCGTCCCGTCATACCGAAACACCACCTTCGCCATCTCCTCAAAATATTCATTGAGCGTGCGCTTGATTTCCTCTGGGCTTTGAGAAGCACTCCATTCGGTAAACGCGGAGATATCACTAAAAAGGATTGTAAGCTCTTTTTTCTCGCCTCCAAGTGAGAGCAGTTCTGGACGGTCCATGATCTTCCTCAGCACCGGCTGACTGAAATAGTTCTCGAATGTCGTCCGGAAGAACATTTTCTCCTGCTCCTCCGTGAAGTAGCGGTATGCTAGCACGGACGCCACTGCGAACATCATCGCTATGCTCGGCGCCATGAGCGTCACCATGGTGTTGTAGTGAAGAAACGCAAACGTGAAGAAAGCAACGTACACCACGATCACCGCTATCGACGCCAGGGAAAACTTCAGCGGTCGAAGCCGGAGCGACATGAATCCGATGAGAAAAAGGAGGACAGCTTCCACGACCCATTCAACGACCGAATCCATCTCTCGGAGAAAATCTTGCGTTATGATTGTGTTCATCACGCTCGAGTGGATTCCGCTCAACGGGAAATCCGTCTCGTACGGAGTCGTACCGATGTCCGCCGCGCCCGTCGCAACCTCCGACACGATGACCAACGATCCGTCGAGCAGGTCGCGCAACATGTCGAGTGAATCAGGATCCTGGGCGTCCTCGAGGACTTCCGCGAAGGAAAAGTGATAGAACGTATCCCACCCACCGGGATAGTTGATCAGAATCTGACCTCTCTCATCCACGGGGATCTCCAGCGTCCTTGTTTCACCGTCGGGAAAGAGCGCATCGTGAAGGGTCACCTTTTCTCCAAACTCCACGGTGATCTTCTCGGGAGGGACATGAAGATAGTCGCAGACCATTCGGAACGGCAGGCTCGGACAGTAGGCATCGTCAAATTTCACCAACAGCGGCACGCGTCGGAACACTCCGTCACGATCCGGAATGACGTTGATAAAGCCGATCCCCCGCGACGCCTCGCCGAGTTCATCGAACACCGACAACAGTGGCGGGCCAGCACGTAACGCCTGCCCTTCCGCTAGGATGCGCGGCCTCCACTTCATCCGTTCGATGAATGCAGGGTACAACTCACCATCGCCCTCCCTTTGTCGGGATCGCAACGACGTATCGGGAAGGGTGAACGCGATGGGAAAATACACATTGCCTGCCTCCAAAACCGCATCCACAAAACTCCTGTCGCTCTCCGGGTTGCCCTTACGCGCAAAGATGATGTCATAGCCAACCGCCGCCGCAAAGCTTCGAGCAAGAATGGACGCGACCTCCCCGTACTGCTCACGCCCAGCGAACGTGGTGTTGAGCTTTCGGATGCTGCTGTTATCGATGTCAACGTGGGCGATATTGAGGGAGACGGTGTCTGGCCCCTCTAACTGAAACCGAAGACGGAAGAGCTGATCTCCAGCCTGTCTTTCCCATACCTCGAAGATGCCAGGAACCGCCCATACGACAACGTGGGCAAGCACAACAGAGACGAGAAGAAAAAGGAGTGTCACCCGAATCTTTGCAGCGTTCTGAAAATTCGGAGCAGAAGTGGCGAGGGTCGGTACCCACGACTTCAACCAGGATCGCATACGTCATCGAATCAGCTATTCGGCCGCATCGTTCATCACCGCTGAATTACACTGAGAGGAAGGTTCGCGTCGAACTGAGTCTGACTGGGCTGTGGCTGAATTCTAAAGATCGTCGGCACGAGATAGGTGATGTCCCCTTGACACGGTCGTGACAGGCCCGGTAACTCGGTAAATAGAAAGATGTATCTGCCGTTACGAAAGGACGTGTTCTCAACTCATTGAGTTGCTGACCGAGATCACACCTGACACGGTGGGCGCAAACATACGGTAATTCCACCAAAAGTCAAGGTAAGGGCGCGCGTCGACCATCTCTCGCCCCTGAGTCATGTCTACAACAAGCGGGATCCTGCCCGCCCCGCCAAAGGCGACACTCGCAAAGACAGCCCCGTGAAGCATCCTTGATCAACATGTGAATAATTGCAGCGGTATGATATTGTATTTGTGACGTGCGAATTTGACACGTCTATGTTTACCTACCCAGGCCTTAATCATCTCTTCATTCAAGCCGAAGGCGGTGAGCACACTGGCCGATTGAGAATCGGCGGGACACGTTGCAGAAATTGCCATTAACGATATTGCGAGCTGGATAATCGATCAGCGGCGTCCGCCTCCAACCCGCTGAGCCTGCTGACCGGCCTCCGCCTCACCATAGGAGACCTCTCCGAGGGCACTATGTTTCCCGAGGATTTTCACGATTCCAATTACCCCAACGCGTACCGTCACGACACCCCCATTGGGGACAGCTTCCTTCCCCCAGACCCAGAAGATATCGCCTTCACGGACACCGTCCGCCTGGCCGACTGAAATCACAATACTTTTCTTTTCCGTGCTCGTTATGATTCCCGTGACCGGTCCCCCACAGCCGCCGAGGAGAAAAGAAAACGATACGGTCAAGGATATCAAACCGATCCGGTGGAGCGAAGAGTCGATGGCCAGCATGACAAGGTGCACTACGCCGTGCATCGTTCGGAACTTAGAAAACTTTCGATGGAAAAGCAAAGATGGTCAACAACGGGCAGTTCGTCGGCACGTAGGAACGAAGAGTTATTTCTTTTGCCTAGTGCGGTACAAGGTGTTCACCTCGTGCATGAATTCCTGCACGAAGCGTTGCTTCTCATCCTCCTCGCGCAGGGTGAGTAGATATTGACGCTGGGAATGGATGAATTTCTTCAGTTCCTCGTCGGGATTCTTCAACGCCGTTAAAACGAACCAATCGAATGTATCCATTGCGGACATGTGCATCGACCTCCTCGTGCAATTCGGCTAGGTCTGTGGATAGGGACCCTCGCAATGAACCAGCAAATGCAGGGAGCGCCAGCCATCTTTAGACCGTTGCACTTTTCCTCCTCCGTGCCTTTACGCTTCACCCAGAAAACGCGGATCTAAACCTTGTACGAATCGTTCGGAAAATCAACCTCCACTCTTACTCCACTACTGCACATTCTCCAGCACCGCCATTCCTTGCTCAAAGATTACGTCTACCGGGATCCCCGCGGAGGAAAGACGAGACAAATCTCCTTCGAGAACCGGATCCATCCGTCCCTTTTCTTCCATGAAGGCCTTCACTCCTTCATAATCTCCGTCTCCCTGAAACCGCAGAATCTTTTCGGAGAGAGCGTTCATGGCTTCATGCATCCTGTCAAAATCCACCCGATATGTTTCCGTCCTGTTGTCTCGGGAGAAGGCATTCATCTCTTTGAAGAAGTTGAAGCGTAACAGGTTGGCTCGGCCATGGGCACTTGAGGTTCCGAAACGGATCGACCGGAAGATGCTGGCGAGAAATGTCACATAGTTGTCCGTCAGATTTACTTCAGCGAGCTCACCCATCTCATAAAGTTTGGTGATCATATACAGCCCAAGGATATCGGCCTTTCCTTCTTCAAGGGCAGAAGCCTGGTCCTTGAGAGCCTCCCGAACGGTCCCCTTCCCGGTCAACGTGATCTTGATGCCCAGCCCGTGTGCGACTTCATGAAACAGGGTGTTGGCGAAGAAGGCATCGAAGGTGATATGTCGGCGCTGATCCTCCACGATCAGCAACTGCGCGATGGGGAGAAGAATCCTGTCGAACTTTGCCCGCATCGAATTCTTTAGCTGGAGGCGGCGCGTTCCCTTCTTCAGTTGCACATGCTCGTCGTTGGGCAGATTGATGGCGATGGTCTTCGAGCCTGCGTTGCAGTCGCCAGCGTAGTAAACGGCATCGTAAGCGTTGAGGTCGGAATCGGTCCCAGGCTTTTCTTGCTTGTACCTCTCGGGCACCGGAAGTCCCCTCTGAAGCTCGGGAAGCAGCTCGGCGTACCTAGCCAGACGCCCGCTCCACACCTTATCCTTGACCAAAACGTACGCCTCATTGGCTGCCTTATAGCCGAACAACTGATCCTCATATGTTTCGATAGGCCCGATGATCATCTCGATGGTGTTGTTCTTCATATCCATCCACGCAAGATCGCTTGGCCGGTAGTCATCGCTCAGGAGCGCCTCGGCGCGCATCCGGAGATAGCGGCGAAGGCCGGGATCCTCCGCCAGCGCTGCAGCGTCCCGAAGCTTTTCCGCCGCTACCTTGAGGTTTGAACCAAAAGCCTCGTGATAGGGAACAGCAGTCAGTTCCCCTTTCTCATCTCGCCGGATCAAAGTGTACAGGCTCTTGAACGCATCGGCACGCTCGGGAAACGAGGCAACCGCAGCCTCAAACTCCTCCTTGGTCATGTCAGCCGGATAAAAGTTGGCACCCTTGGGCTTCGGACCAACACCTGGGATAAACGGCTGATTCCCTTCCAGTCGGTCCCAAGGGCCGTAACTGATTTCCACGTACCGCCGGACCTCCGGGTCAGTGATGGAAGCCAACAACGCCTCCTTATCTCCGTACGATTGCATCCAGAAGATCGCATGCATCTCTTTGGCAGCCTCGATCAGCAGGGGAATCATCTTGCGCTCTTTTTCGGTGAGCCTGCCCAGGTCCGTCGTCAGCCTCACCGTGGTGTATTTCGCAAGCCGATGCTTGATGCTGACTGCATCGACGTTATTGTCCACTTTATCGCCCTCACATGAGGGCAAAAGCACACTCATGAGCAGCACAGCCGATTGCAGAGCTGTTCTCGTCACGGTTTTTTCTCCAAGATTTAACCTAGAACCCGCAAAAATACGTTCCCTGGTTGTTCAATTCTCGCCGGGCTCGAGTGCTCCGACCATTTCCAGCCCGTGCTTAGTTCTCCCTCCGGAATGCATAGGTCTGCGCTTTGAAGTAAGAGATCGTTGGACAAAGGTGTTCGACGACAGATCCCTTTTAGCCGCCTGACTTCTGAAAGCCCTGTGCCTCGAGGATCAGCTCCGCAAACTCGCGAAATGCGCCCGACCCTCCATGAAGAGAACAGATATAGTGCACAGCGGACAGAACAACCGGAAGGGCATCGCCCGGCGATGCGGAGAGTCCGACCTCCCGGAGGACTTCCAGATCGTTCACATCATCACCGATGAACGCGATCGCAGTTGCATCGAAACCTGTTTTCCTCACAATGTCGTTCAGTGTCTTTAGTTTGTCGGTCACACCTTCGTACAGCAGCGCGATGTTCAACTTCTCCGCTCGCTTAACCACGGTCGGCGTGTTCTCCCTTGTCAAGATCCCCACCTCAATTCCGTGTTCCTTGAGCCGTACCATTCCCATTCCGTCGCGAATGTTATACCGCTTCATCTCCTCACCCCGCGCCGAGTAGTACACCCCACCGTCCGTCAGCACACCGTCGACGTCAGTCAGCACGAGCCGAATACGCTTTGCGCGCTCAAGAAGCTTCGTCTTTGCTATGTTGCATTTTCCCCTGACCATCACCACACAACCCACCCCCCGTCCACAATGACGTTGGCCCCCGTCATGTACGCCGAGGCATCGGACGCCAGGAAGATCAACACACCCCGATAGTCCTTGGAACGCGCCATTCGCCCGAGCGGTGTCCGAGCTGCATAGTTCCTGGCAAAGTATTCATCTTGCCCGTTCTGCACACCTCCCGGGCTCAGGGAGTTCACCCGAACGTTGGAGGAAACCCAGTATGAGGCGAGGAACTTCGTAAACGCGAGGACGGCACCCTTCGTGGCAGGGTATGCCGGCGGCTTGTAAAACCGTTGCGAAGCGTCCGGACGCTGGTAGATACGCTGATCCGGAGCAACAATGCCATAGGTTGAACCGACGTTGATGATCACGCCGTGCTTCTGATGTGCTATCACCAGTCCGATGATTTGAGAACAGAGAAACGTACCCGTGACGTTGACGTCAAACATCTTCTTCCAGTCCTTGAGAGGATATTGCTCGAATTGTACCCGGTCGAGGTCTGAACGAGATTCGTCGACCACCTCATTGATCGCCGCATTGTTCGCGACGATGTCGATATGGCCGAACATCTCACGTGTGAGGTCCCGCAGCCGCGCTATCTCGCCTGCATAGCAATCACGATGTGAGGGTTCTGGTTCATCGACTGGCTGGCTGGGCAAGTATCGCACGGACAGCCTTGCCCCCGAGCGTCAGCGAGAGAGTCAGGAAACCCGCGGCAATCCAAGCTCCTTCACGGACGCGCTTCAGGATTGCGAAACTCGCGCCCATCGCGAGCGGATCCTGAACTGCGTAGAGCGAGAGGAGAGCTGTATACGCCCAATCTTGACCTCCGATGCCTGACGGGAGAAAGACGCCGGCGATTCGGAAGATGGACCCCATCGATTCCACTATGAATGCTTGCTCGATTGTCAGTGGAATTCCGAGACTGCGCGCCATCAAGAACGTTTCGACCACACCGATGATCCATCCGAAAAAGAACAGCACCAACGCAGACAGAAATGATCCAATACGCTCTTTGATCTGTGTGATGGTGCTTGCCTCAAACTTCTGGATCCCTTCAACGATCTGCACCCATTTTTTCTTCCATGATGACCCAACGCTCACGGATTCCACGGCAAGGAATCGCCTCGCAGGTTGAAACCAGTTCACGAGGAGAAAAAGGCCGATCAGAAACACGGCGAAAACAGTCGCCACCGATAGCACAAGGTTTCCGAGCCCCTCCCTTCCGATGATCTGGACCGACTGACTCTGGAGTTGCGGGTAGGCCAGGAACAGTCCGAACGCGATGAAGACGATCTGGGAGGCACCGAGGCCGAATCGATAGACAAGGACGGACGCTCCGCTCTCGGGTAGAGAAATTCCATAGGTCTTGCTCGCAAGTGCGGCCTTCAAACTCTCTCCGATCATGGCCCCACCTGGCAGCGTGAGCGTGAATGGCTCGCTCACAAGCCGAATGAACGCAAGCTTGTGGACTTTGACTGGAATGCCCGGTGGAAAAAGTCGAGTCCATGCAGTCGCATGGAGAAAAAACGTCATCGAGTACGGGATCAAGAGAGCGACAGCAAGCAGCAGAGGCTTGTCGAGCGATCGGATCAGGATATCGAGCGAAACATTGCGAAACAGGAGGACGAGCAGAAGGATCCCACAGAGCGTGAGGACAGTTTGCAGGACCGGGAGCTTTCGGTCGAAGGATCTAGGCATGGACCGGGCTTTCTTCCAGGACGCAACGACAGACTTCAGCGATGTTTTGCGCGGCTCGACCGTGTTGCAGGGGAACCAGGCGGCGCAATTCGTCGATGTCATACCTCGAATAAACTTCCTTTCCCAACGCAACCCCAGCGAGTACGGTGCTTGAATACGTCGCAATCAGAACGTCACAGTTTGCGATCATCGCGGCCGTGTTGCCGTCGATGAAGATCAGAGCATCCGGAGCCCATAGGCGAATTTCGCGGGTCGCGCGTCCGTGGTTTTCGTAAGGATGAAGTTTGAAAATGACTAATCGACCATCAGCTATCTCGAGCGCACGTCGAATCAACCTCTTTCGGTTTTCGTATCGAGTAGTCTCTCGAGAGTCTGAGGTCGTCACAAGGATGTAGTGCTCGCACGGAAAGGTGCTTCTCCGAGCGAACTCCGCAAAGTTGTCGAAATTGGGGATTCCGGTGACCAAGATTTTCTCCGGGTCAGCGCCCCTCCGCGCGAAGAAGTCACGGAACCCTTCAGATGCGACGCAAAAGTACGTGTACGCATTGCTGAGACCGGTCATGGAGGTACTGGCGAAGCCACGAGCTAGTCTGAGCTTCTTAACGATATGGTATTTCCAGTCTTCAGGATCAGCCATGCCCTCCTGAACGAGGATGATCTTCGATCGTCTGATATTTTTCTGAATGATCACGTCGCTGCAGGTGACGACGAGATCGTAGAGTCCGTTCCTTGCTTCATAATCGAGCGCGAGGCCATGTTCTTTGAAATAGTCGATCACCGCCTTCTGTCTGGTCAATCCAAGAATCGTACCTCCATCATTCCTCTTCGCTGAAAAAAACGCAAGAAAGGATTGCAATAGTACGGAGTAAGAAATTGGTCGTATTCCGGCAAGTGGTGCGCAATGTGATGGAGCTGAGTCGTCTGGTTGGTCGAACCGCAGATAAACAGAATTCTCTTTCGTGCAGTCGAACGGGGAGACAAAGAGGTACTGTCGGTCTCTGTCGGCGTTAGGACCTCGACGCCAGAATATCTCATGATTCAACAAAGGGATAGGTCTCGAAGGAGGCGCGGTCGGGTAGAGTTCGTTTGTATGCTTTCTCGACGGACTACAGCTGGCTTTGTCCGATCGCGCGTGGTTATCGGCAATGGTACAAAAAACCTGCGTGGTAGTCAAGGATTTTTTCCGCCAGTAGGTTGAAGACCACTAACTGAATTTTTTCGGTGCCGGCTCTGCACACCGTGATTACACCTGTCAAACTCGTTAAGTGCTGAAAAGAACGACCGAGAGGAACAAGTAGGGTATGGGAAGTGGCGAGGATGACAAGAGGGAGAACGCGTGTCTTCTGTGTTGAACTGGGAGTCTGAATGTCACGAGGCTCGGCTGGTTGGAGAAGATTCAAGGATGAGCATACCGGAAAGATATTCGATGATCTTTTTGTAGATCCTAGATCAGTATCTATGGCCAATCACTTCCAGTGCGATTTTGAAAGGACATCCAATGGTTTCAAGTGTCCCGACTCCGTTGGGAGAGCTAGGGTGCGCGGACAGGAGTGGGAACGTCGATGCTCAGGGACCATGGAAGTGACCACCATCACGGTACGGCGTTCTGGTGAGCGGCGTCATTTTACTTGATTTCCCCGTTTTACTTATTCCATGAGGATGTAACAAATACTGTTCTCTAAGGTTCACTACATAATTTCCAGCACACGCGCGAGCGCCAAAACCATCCTTAGCCAGGGTAGGTTTATGCTCAGGAGGAAAAAATATGGTGACGATGAGACACTCAAAATGGTTTGTACATAGGTTCGGGGCATCAAGGCCCGTTTGGGGACTGGTTTCAACTTTATTCTTCTTTTTTGGCTGTTCCGCGCAGAAGGCCACGGTTCAGTATGAAACGACGAAGGTTGTTTTCACCGATCAACCGCTCTTTCAAACAGGAAGAACGGGGTCGGAACTGGACAGCATGGTAACAGAAGAGTTTGGCTTGAGCTGGAAGACCTTTAAGAAGGCCTACTGCAAATATGGTGATCCATATGGACCGGTGAGTTATTCCGAAACGGCCCGGAAGATAGGCTTGATTACAAATCTTGCCGACAGTTTGAATCGATATTATTTACCATTCATCCTAAGGGTAAATGAGCTAAGAATACTGTATGGTGCAGATAACATTTACCACACCCAACATTATCAAGGGAAAATCTCAATACCGCTGGGCGTATTCGTTTATTACCCTGAAGAATTTGCTATAAGAAGTCTTTATCATGAATTCGGCCACGCCTTTTATTGGGCGTTGCCGCTTGAGAAGATGGCTGAATCGTGGAATGTCTATAGAAGCGCGCTGGAGATCCCGGGGTTCTTAACTCTTTTCAAAGACAGCAACTACCTTGGGAATCGCGTTCATGACGGTCATCCTGGAGAAGCTCCTGGAGAGCTCTTCGCAAGCGCGTTTTCCATTGTGAATCTGAACAGAGATGAATTCAGGGAAAAAATCCAAGGCCTCTCAATTGAGGAATACAGGCTTGCGCGCCAAATACAACAACTGGTCAAGAACACATCGACACGGTCTGACGAACGAATGTCAAGTTCGAGCTACTAAATGAGGTCACACCAACCTCGACACACTCGAGAACGATGTGCACGCTCAGTGGAATTTGCGCCGATCGTACATCAGACGATGTCAGCCTGATTCCCTCTTGAGAGGGACGAAGCTTCTGCCGCGGCCGTTCCAGTATCCCGGGACGACAACGGTGGCGAAACATCAACTTCGATTTGTTCTTCAACCCCACCCATCAAAGTCTTCAGGCGTGAGGTAATACAATGCACTCTGAAGACGATGCTTGTTGTTAAAGTCGACATAGGCAGCAATTTTGTGTCCATGCATCATCGAGATCGATGGCGCTCACCTTCCGAAGAGATTCTTGTGAAAGGGATCCGTGGTGCCGTTAGACCGTGCCATTACTCTGCGGATACGAAATGGATCTTCGTGTATGCTTGAAGCCCTTGAGCCATAAAAAGTCGGTAAAATCTTTCGCAATAAACTGTGTCCCATTAAGGGCCGGGATCGTCCACTGCTTTTCTTGGCGCTGTTATCTTGCGTCATCTGAGGTTAATCACTTCGGGATTGTGCAAGAGGATTTTGCTTTCTTCTTGGAGAGCAGCAGTGGTATCTCCCTCATTGAGATAAATGCTCTGAAGTAAAAGGTGAGCCAGCGTACAATAATCATCCATCTCAACGGCTCTTTGTGCATATTTCTTCCCCTCCTTTATGTTCCCCATCAGAAAATAAGATCTGCCCATGTACTCATAACCCCACGCAAAATCTTTCGGCCCAACTTCTAAGGTTTCCTTAAGCCTATCGAGGAAAGCCTTAAGATCGCCGCTCTTCTCTGAGTTCATGACCTCGTTATATATGGCTTTTGGATACCACCTGAAGCCCTGTGCAATTGACGAAGGCAAGTTGGTCTTGTCAACCCAATCCATCAATGCCGCTCCATCGTTCTTTCATTCGGCGCGTATCGCTAGGGCTTTCCTGTTTTCCGCTAGTGCCATTCCAATTAATTTTAGTCCCGCCTGCCGCGGGATTAGCAAAAGACAGTTGGAATAGCACTAGTGACGCTGCGACGTGAGTCGTGTTCTCTGCAGTGATAACACCCCTCGCCCAAATTGAATTCTCCAGCGGAGATTCAATGGATCTGGCAGCGAGCAGTCAATTCGGAACATACATGCTTTGAAGGAACGCAAAATGAGTGATAATTTCTCATCTGCCTCCCTCTGCGAAATCTCGATGCAGATCACCCAATCTCATTTACTTGACAAACATTAAATTAGTCATTACCATTCCTACTAGAAAAGGTGCGTTCACTCCGTAGTTCTGTCCTCGTTTACCACACCGGGAAGGAGCCACGATGTCACGGCTTGTGAAGGGTGGGCTTATCCAGTGCTCACTAGCTGAATCGACCGAAAAAGAAATTGAAGTTATTAAGAAAGCGATGATTGATAAGCAAATCTCATTCATTGAAGAAGCCGGTAGGAAAGGTGTAGAGATTCTTTGTTTGCAAGAATTATTCTATGGTCCTTACTTCTGCGCCGAACAAAAGACCAAATGGTATGCGATGGCCGAACGGATTCCTGACGGCCCGTCCATTCGTCTGATGCAAGAGTATGCAAAGAAGTATCAGATGGTCATGATTGTCCCCATCTTCGAAGAAGAAATGACCGGAGTGTATTATAATAGTGCTGCCGTGCTCGATGCAGACGGCAAGTATCTTGGAAAGTATCGGAAGCACCACATCCCTCAAGTTGATCCGGGGTTTTGGGAGAAGTTCTATTTCGGACCGGGGAATCTCGGGTATCCGGTGTTCAAGACTCGTTATGCCGACGTAGGCGTATACATTTGCTACGACAGACATTTCCCAGAGGGGGCGCGCATCCTTGGCCTGAATGGTGCCGAGATCGTGTTCAACCCTTCCGCAACGGTTGCTGGCCTTTCTGAACACCTCTGGGAGCTCGAGCAACCTGCACATGCAGTTGCTAATGGATATTTCGTCGGTGCGATCAACCGCGTTGGAACCGAAGCGCCCTGGAATATCGGCGAATTCTACGGCAAGAGCTATTTCTGCAATCCTCGCGGCAAGATTGTCGCACAGGCGAGTAGGGACAACTCTGAGCTCCTCGTCGCTGACCTGGATCTGGACATGATCCAGGAAGTTCGCTCTGTGTGGCAATTCTTCAGAGACCGGCGCCCTGAATCATATAAAGAGATCATGGAAGCGTACGGGTAGCTCGCCGCCAGCGTTCAAAGAAACGCACACTCCTATGACATCGCAAGAGATAACAGAAATTACCGCAAGACACACTTACGGGACCTGGCGCTTCCAACA
>JAZGDE010000080.1:0-7336 GCA_036477295.1 Bacteroidota bacterium
GACAAGTGGTCAGGAAAGGAGCCGTCCGGTGGCCCGAGTAGTCTTGGATTTTGAGAAGCCCGTTATCGAGCTGGAACAAAAAATCGAGGAGATGCGGAAATATGGCGACAACCTCGATATCACTGAGGAAATCAACAAACTCGAGCAAAAGGTTCAACAGTTACGTGATAGTATTTATTCGAACCTCACGCGGTGGCAGAAGGTTCAGTTCGCGCGGCATCCGGATCGCCCGTACACGCTCGACTATATAAACCTGATGACCGAAGATTTTATCGAGCTCCACGGTGACCGGCACGTCGGCGATGATAAATCGATTGTCGGCGGATTTGCTCGGTTGAACGGACAGACGGCATTGTTTGTCGGTCACCAGAAGGGTCGCGACACCAAGTCGAATTTGTACCGCAACTTCGGGATGCCGAATCCGGAAGGGTATCGGAAGGCACTGCGGCTGATGAAGCTTGCGGTGAAGTTCAGGAGACCGATCGTCACGTTTCTTGACACTCCCGGCGCGTACCCAGGCATCGAGGCGGAGGAGCGCGGGCAGGCGGAGGCCATCGCGCGGAATCTCTTCGAAATGTCCTGTCTTCCGGTCCCCATTGTAGTCGTCATCATCGGGGAAGGGGCATCGGGCGGTGCTCTTGGAATCGGCATTGGAGACCGTATTCTGATGCTCGAGAACACATGGTACTCGGTCATTTCACCCGAATCGTGCTCGAGTATTCTCTGGAAGAGCTGGGACTACAAGGAGCAAGCGGCGGAAGCTCTGAAACTCACCGCTCCGGACCTGCTCAAGATCGGTGTCATCGATCGGATCGTGCCTGAACCGCTCGGCGGAGCCCACCGGAGTCACCAGCAAGCTGCCGCAATCGTGAAGGACATCTTGATCAAAGAGTTGAAGGCTTTGAAAAAACTGAAACCAGACAAGCTCGTCGAAAGGCGTATCGAGAAATTCAGCAAGATAGGGTTCTGGTCTGGATGAGTGTTCGAGAAGTTGTGCCGGTTGGAAGATTGTCGAATCGGTGTTTTTCTGTTCGATGGTTCAAGCATCGCAAAACTAAGATTCTGCTTTTCCAGTCTTCCAATCGTGATTCACCAACTCGCACCAACATGAGATCGTAGAGACTGTATCCATGATTCAGCATACTTCCAAGATCCGCGTGCGGTACGCAGATACGGACCAGATGAGGATGGTCTATTACGGGAAGTATTTCGAGTACTTCGAACAGGGGAGGACAGACCTTCTTCGGGAACTCGGTGTGCCCTATTCGGAGATCGAGAAGATGGGCTACCATCTCCCCGTCGTTGAAGCGTACGCGCGCTACCGGAGACCCGCGGGCTACGATGACTTGATCGAAGTGAAGTCCATGGTGAAGGAACTTCCTTCGACACGAGTGCGGATCGATTACGAAGTTCGGCGTGACGGAGACTCCGAGATCCTTGCCGAAGGATACACGGTGCACCTCTTCGTCAGCGCCGGGAACGGTCGACCCACACGCTCGCCCGACCGATTCAACGAAGCGATTGCGAAGGCGTTTCATTCTGTCACTCCGAAGGAGGACTCATGCTGAAGAAGGAACTCCTCGATATTCTCTGCTGCCCGAAGTGTAAGGGCGATCTCGATTACGATGCCCGGAAAAACACGCTGACCTGCAAGCAATGTGGCAAGGTCTACGAAGTGCGGAATGATATCCCGGTCATGCTGGTCGATGATGACCGAGAGGAATCATGATGGTCGACGAGCCTCGATTGACGCGGCTAATCGAAGAAGCGCTCTCTGAAGACATTGGACGTGGCGATGTGACGACTGAAGCTATCGTCCCTGAAAGCCTTCAGGGCAATGCGAGGATTGTGCTGAAGCAAGAAGGTCTCGTCGCAGGGCTTGAAATCTCCGGCCGTGTCTTCCATACGGCCGATGAGGGAGTTCGTTTTCTTCCGCGCGTGGCTGAGGGAGTTCTCCTGCCAGTGGGAACACTCATCGCCGCTGTGAGCGGGTCGGTTCACAGCATGCTGAAGGCTGAACGCGTCGCGCTGAACATTCTCCAGCGCATGAGCGGAATTGCAACACGTACGAAACGGTTTGTCGATGCAGTGGCTGGAACCCGGGCGGAGATTACCGACACGCGGAAAACGCCGCCGGGATTGCGCGTCCTGGATAAGCTAGCTGTGAGATTAGGTGGCGGCGTCAACCACAGATTTCGCCTCGACGAGATGGTTCTTATCAAGGAGAATCATATCGCAGCTGCGGGAGGGGTTTCCGCCGCGGTCGAACGATGTCTTTCGAGGCTCCAACGGCGGAACCTGAACCTGCCGGTGGAAGTGGAAGTTAAAGCGCTGGACGAGCTCGAAAAGGTCTTGAAATTCGAAGGCATCCATCGTGTAATGCTAGACAATTTCTCGGTCTCGGATTTGCGAAGGGCTGTCGCGATCGTGAACGGCAGGATGGAGCTTGAAGCCTCCGGCGGCCTTACACTCGAAACAGTCCAGCAGGTTGCTGAAACTGGTGTCGACTACATTTCTGTCGGTGCGCTCACCCACTCATCGCCTGCAGTGGACATTTCTTTGGAGCTTGATTGACCTCCGAATGAACCGTGTCGAGCCGTGGATATGTCAATGCTGGCCCGCCTTCGACACTTGCTCGGAAAACTTTTGAGTAGCAATGAAAAATGACAAAGTGCCTCAGTTTTCCCTACATCGCGTTCAAGGGAAATTAGCCTTTTCCGGTCAAAATCTTGAAGTCGACTGAGAAAGCACATCCGAAGTCTCCAAGGCGGGCTGGGTATCCAGACAGTGGAATCGCAACGAGCCGCACATTCCCTTCCTTCTGAATGTTTGAGAAGCTGAAACGCCTCGGCGCTGAGACCGCCATCTACGGCATCAGTACCGTCCTTGGAAGATTCCTTATTTTTTTGCTCCTGCCGTTTTATACCCACGTTCTTCCGACAGGCGACTATGGTATCGTTGCCTACCTCTATGCATATATAGCTTTCCTCAACGTCATTTATGGCTATGGAATGGAGTCCGCGTTCTTTAAGTATGCTTCGACGTTGGAACTGGGCGACCGGAAGCAAACCTTTAGCACGCCGTTTGCCTCTGTTCTGTTCACCTCGTTTCTCTTTTCGCTTTTCATCGACTTTTCTGCCTCGAACATTGCAGGCGTTCTGGAAATCGGATCCGGGAATGCGATTCTGATTCAGTTAGCTGCCTGGATCTTGTTCTTCGATGCCATCTCTGTCATACCGTTTGCCTCTCTTCGTCTCGACCGCAAGCCGGTCAGGTTTGCGCTCATCCGTTTGATCAACATCATCGTCAACTTGACGCTCAATGTCGTGTTACTTCTTCATTTTCATTTAGGAATCATCGGGATTTTCATGAGCGGATTGGTCTCTTCTGCTCTAACCTTCATGTTGCTTCTACCGACCATCTTCAGGAATTTTTCGTTTGAATATGTGCCTTTGATCCACAAAGGACTCTTGAAGTTCGGGTTGCCATACCTTCCGTCGGGATTGTCCTGGATGGTGATCCAGGTGATCGACCGGCCGATCTTGCGGTCGTTGACCGACGAGAGCACGGTCGGTATTTACCAGGCCAGTTACAAGCTGGGCATTTTCATGCTCTTGCTCGTGAACATGTTCGACTACGCGTGGCGACCCTTCTTTCTCTCGAACGCGAGGGAGAAAGATGCGAAAGCGATGTTCTCGCGAGTGCTGACGTATTTCGCTCTTGCCTCCGCGATCGTTGTGCTGGTCCTTTCGCTCTTCATCGAGGATCTCGTCAAGGCTCAGTTTTTCGGTCGGTATATCATCCATCCGAATTACTGGGGCGGGCTGGAAATCGTCCCCGTGATCCTACTGGCTCACGTGTTCTCCGGGGTCTACATCATCTTCACTCCCGGCATTTACATTGAGAAGAAGACTTATCATCTGCTGTATATCGTCGGTACCGGTGCGATGATCAACGTCGTCGCAAACTATCTGTTGATTCCCGTGTTGGGGATGATGGGCGCAGCGTATGCGACTCTCCTGAGTTACCTCTCCATGGCAGTCGCGTTGTACGTGGTGGTCCAGCGTTTCTATCACGTAGAGTACGAATTCGACCGCGTGGCCAAAATCGCGCTTTCTCTCGCTGTCACCATGATCCTGTTCTATACTGGAAAATATTTTCTGTCCGGCGAGCTTTTCTTCCTTTTGAAGTTTGTTCTCGTCCTGGGGTTCCTCTCCCTCATGGTGCTGTTCAAATTCTTCGAGAGCGAAGAAATGGGCTTTTTCAAGACCCTGCTTGCGCGCGGAAATTCTCGTGTAGAGCCCGTGAAACCGGAGGGCGAATGAAACGCAATGGAAATTAAGACGCAGTTTCCGTATATTCATGGAGGAGAAATCAGAGGGATGGGATGTTTGAACGGCTGAAAAAAATACGAGAGCGATTCGACGAAGTGAATCGCCTTCTGAACGACCCTTCGACGGCGTCGAGTCCCGAGAAGTATCGAGATCTGGGCAAGGAACACAGAGAGCTGTCGGCACTCCTCCGAGTCCACGATCAATACCGGAAAGTCGAACGTGACATCGAAGAGATGAAAGAGCTCATCCAGATCTCGAAGGATTCAGAGGTGCGGGAACTTGCAGAGTCCGAAATGGTGAAAATGGAGGAGAACCTCGGGGTGCTCCAAGAGGAGCTGAAAACGCTTCTTGTTCCGAAAGACCCTGATGATAGGAAAAACGTCATTCTCGAAATACGAGCGGGAACCGGGGGAGAAGAAGCGGCGCTCTTTGCCGCGAATCTGCTCCGGATGTACACGCGGTTTGCGGAAAGGAAAGGCTGGAAAGCCGACCTCCTCGACGTGAACGAGACGGGTCGTGGCGGGGTCAAGGAGGTCGTGATGAGCGTCAGCGGTGAGGACGTTTATGGCACCTTGAAGTTCGAGAGCGGCGTCCATCGTGTCCAGCGTGTTCCTGAAACCGAGGCGAGCGGACGGGTCCACACTTCCGCTGCATCCGTGGTCGTTCTGCCCGAAGCTGAGGATGTCGAGGTGGAGATCAATCCGAGTGATCTCCGCATCGATGTCTATCGTGCAGGAGGTCACGGTGGGCAAAACGTCAATAAAGTCGAGACCGCTGTACGGATTACCCATCTGCCAACGGGGATCGTCGCGCAGTGTCAGGACGAGCGTTCCCAGCATCAAAATCGGATCAAAGCGATGAAATTTCTACGCGCACGACTGTACGACAAGATGCAGGCGGAACAAGAGGCGGCGATCACGGCTCAGCGCCGCTCGATGGTGAAGCGCGGCGACCGCAGCGACAAGATTCGCACGTACAATTTTCCCCAGAATCGAATCACAGACCACCGGATCAGTCTCACACTCTACAACCTTGTGGAGATCATCGAAGGAAAGCTAGAGAAGTTGATTGAGCCGCTAAGGTTAGCGGATATGAACGAGCGAGTGAAGGCTGGTTAAGTGGATTTTTCCAGCATCTGCCTTCCAGAGAGACTATGTGGTTCGTATTCTAATACTGCAACACAGTGTTCAGTTTTCTCTGGCTCGCAGTTTTGTGAAGAATGACTTTAGCATGGAGCTACACTGGTCTTCCAAAACCCCGCTGATCGTCTCCACTTGATGATTTAATCTCTTATCCTCTGTAATCCGGTACAATGTGCCGCAAGCACCTAACTTCGGATCGGAGGCTCCAAAGACGAGAACAGACACCCTTGCTAGGACCACCGCCCCCGCACACATCGCGCAAGGCTCGAGCGTGACGTAGAGCGTGCAGTTCTCCAATCGTTGCGAGCGGAGGCGAGTTGCTGCTGCAGTGATTGCGATCATCTCCGCGTGTGCCGTGGGGTCCTGCAGCATTTCGGTCTGATTGAATCCTTTGCCGATGATGACGCCGTTGTGGACCACGACGGCACCGACCGGTACCTCGTTGCGCCGCGTCGCTGCTTCGGCTTCCTTCAGTGCATACTCCATCCATTCGGTATGAGTTTTTTCGCTTTCCAATGTCCAATTCCGGTGATGTCGACCTTAAGTTTTCTACGGTTCGCCTATAATACGAAATTCTCTCTGCAGCTTCAACTTACAGGGGCAGAAGCAGAAAAGCCTGACGCAGTTCGTCAGGCTCGGTCTGCAGCGGGCAATCAAGCGCGGTCGCCTTCCGTCCAACCGCGTTTGGACAGGACTGCTACCATTTACCCACTGATCATTCCCTCGGACATCCGGAGGGAGTCGCGGCCCGACCGCCTTCAAAGCTATATGTTGGGCGGGCGGGGAACCCCCAACCCTCAGACCTCCCGCCTTGCGGGCTCTAATGTACTGCAATTTACTCCAACACTGCATAGCAACAAATAGGAATTACAGCACGCCCGGAGGGACTCGAACCCCCAACCACTTGATCCGAAGTCAAGTGCTCTATCCAAATTGAGCTACGGGCGCTGGAAGGCAAGGATGAGTGCAATGAAAACTGGGGGGCATCAATAGTTGCGTTTCAATCTCGGAGGGGTGATTGTGCGCCAGAAGGGAGTCGAACCCCCAACCCTCAGCTCCGTAGGCTGATGCTCTATCCAATTGAGCTACTGGCGCGTTGTGCAATTCAAGCGTATCTCCGCCCGACCGCATTGAACCCTCAACTTCGTCCTGAAGAAACCTTTGTGGTAATCGACTTAATACTTGATTCAATTTAACAAATTACAGAATATTAATCAATCTTTTTATGTGTCACATAGACCCAAGGTGCTCGGCGAAAATTCTTGCTTTCGGATCAAGGTGGTATCCGTTGAAGTCAAATCAGAGGCTGTCTGTAGACAAGAACATTCGTGATTATCGCGGGAGAGACTTGTTCTGTCCTATGTAACGGAGCTATGAACTTCGCACTACTGACAAAACTGCATACAGTCTTCGAAATGGGTTATTGAGTCATCTCCACGCAAAAGGCGTCTTTCCGACGCTGGATTAGCTGGTCGATTTTCCTCCCGTCATTCTTTACCTTTTCCCCATACCACACGGACTCAGATACTTCCCGCTGTCTCCTCCATAGACCTCGGACCTCCATTGGAAAGGTTTCCACCTCCGTTGCTTGCGATTATCAGCTTTGGATTTCTCCTTGTCTCTCTGACCAAACCCGTTCTTGCACAAAATATTGATTGGAAAAAGTTTCATGTGGGTTTAGCGACACAATGGCTTATGCCTCCAGGTGATTTCGGATCGTATTGGAGGAACGGACCCAGACCGCAGACAAAGCGGAGCAACCAAGAGATGGGAAAACGTTTCTGGCCGCACTCCTCCCGTCAGAAGATCGAACACCTTGGCAGCCTCCGCAGCGATTGCTTCGTGAACTGTGAGCAGACT